>CAYZQX010000247.1:0-6690 GCA_964480615.1 uncultured Chitinophagales bacterium
AAATAGAGGCAATCCAGTAAAATTTAATACCAGCAATAATGGCCATATCGTAGTTTCCTCCTTAAACAGAATTCAAATCTATAAGGCCAGCTATCAATGGGATCATAAATGGTTTAATCTGAATGGATTTTATCGTACTGGTCATTATCATTGGGGCTATGAAGGCGATTTTTTTGGCCTATACCCAGAGGCAAATTATGGCCCGCAGATAGATATTTATAATGGAATCGCACCTTTTGGATTAGAACTAGCTGGCAAAAAACAATTACAGGGCTTAAAACTGGCCTTAGGCCCTCAGCTTTGGTGGGGAGCTAATCCTGCTTTATTGCTTAAGCACTCCAAAGCCTGGCGCAAATTTACCTTTACAGGCATCTTTCACGAGGACATAGATCAGCTCCAGCTTACCGAAAGTTCGTTTGCTGTACCACAGCCCAAAACGCGGAGACTGTCCTTACACCTCAATCATAAAGTGGGCAAGTTTACCACAGATATAGGAGGTATATGGGCTGGACAGCCACTTATAGGCAGAGAATTTCAGCTCGTAAGAGGAGGGGAAGATGCTTATGTAGTTTATAAAGACTTAATAGAAGCCAAAGATAATTTTGGGGGCAAAATTAAATTTACATATACAGGTGGCAAGTTTAACTGGTATGGACAAAGCGCATTAATGGGATTAGTGGCTCAGGGTGGTGCAGATAATACTAAAACATTTACTGGCTGGAGATTAAAAGACAGTGGAAGTGGTAATCAGTATAATGTATTATCTGGTTTTACATATACAATTGGTAAAATACAGATAGCTCCTAACTTTCTCTGGCAAAAACCAATAGAAGGCCCTTTAGCTATCGGTGTACCAGCCCCTGGCCGTCCTAGAAACATATTGGCAGATCCTTTTGTAGTGCGTACAAATAGAGAGCAGACATCAGGAGAAATACTCATCACTTATGACCCTACACCAGGTACATGGATGTATGAGTGGGATAATGACATAGCTGAAGATGCTAAATTGGCTATCAGCGCTGGACTCGTCTATCGTCACCTACCGACCACCCAAGATGCGGCCATCGGTATTTTTGGCGATGGTCGCACTACATTTGCTTTTAACGGTGCTCCGCCTGCACAGGACCTCTGGGAAATAAATGCCCGACTGGTATCCAAAATGAATCCATCTATGGGATGGATAGCTAATCTCTATGCTGGGGATGCACAGGCTAATGGCAGTGATAGCAGAACCATACATCGCTATGGTACAGATATGCGCCTTATCTATAAAAAGATAAAACTACATTCTTTTGTAAAGGTAAATGATTGGGGGCCTTATGACTATCATCGAGATTTTAATCTCACTTTCCCATTACAATTAATGGCCGACCTTTCTCTAAGTCTTGGTAAACCAGATTGGTTCGATTTGCCTTCAACTAATATTGGACTTCGAACTACCTATCGCACACTTGATGTATATTCGCCACGATACGCACCTGCCTTTACCATAGATCCTAATGGAAACCAGGTACCAGATCCTGGTGCGATAGGATTTGATAAGGGCAATGAATGGGAAATAAGGACCTATGTGCGTATTAATATAAACAAATAACATAAAACTACGGAAATGAATATAAATAAAATTTGTCTGCTCAGATACATTCCTGTATGCATTCTTTCTATATTGATTATCGGATGCGAAAGAGATGTAAATGATCTGGAACTTGCCACCTATTCTACAAATCCTGATGTCTTTATAGATGAATTCAGCCCTGGACTTAATTATGCTGCATTTGGTGGATCAGTACTTACTGCCTTTGATGTAGATAATGAAATCACTTATGGAAATTCTGATGCTTCTATGCGCATAGAAGTGCCTGATTATAATGATCCAAGCGGTGCTTATGCAGGCGGCACTTTTTTTACTGCTGTAGGGAGAGACTTGACCGGATACAATGCACTTACATTTTGGGCCAAAGCCAGCAAAGCTGCATCTATAGATGTCATAGGTTTTGGAAATGATCTGGGAGCCTCAACTTACCTGGTATCTATAAATGGGCTCTCAGTTAATTCTAATTGGAAAAAATACATTTTTCCCATACCTGATCCTTCAAAACTTTCGAATGAGAGGGGTATGTTTTTTTATTCTGAAGGTCCAGAAGATGGTATAGGATATACATTATGGATAGATGAGGTGAAGTTTGAAAATCTGAGCACAATCGCCCATCCTGCTGCGAGCATAGTAAATGGCGAAGAGTTGATAGTCACTGCTGAGATTGGTGAAAACATTCCTATCTCCGCCACAGTGGCTACCTATAATTTACCAAGTGGCATTAATCAAAGTGTTCAAGCTTCGCCATATTATTTTACTTTTTCATCCTCTGATACTACAGTGGCTACAGTAAGTGAGGCTGGGATAGTGAACCTTACAGGAATAGGCGATGCAATCATCACAGCTTCACTGGGCAGTATAGCTGCAACAGGCTCACTTACCATTCAAACTACTGGTATCCTACCTCAACCGACAAGTCCCGCACCGTCTCCTACGATAGAGGCAGTAAATGTTATATCACTTTATAGCAATGCATACACGAATGTGCAAGTAGATACTTGGAATACCCATTGGCTTTATTCTACCGCCGAGGAATTCTTTATTCAAATTCAAGATGATGATGTCATCCAATACCGAAACTTGAATTTTGTGGGCATAGAATTTTCTTCTCAAACCATTGATGCTACTGCTTTGACACATTTTCATATGGATATTTGGACTCCCAACCCAACTGCTGCACCTAAAAATTTTAAAGTTCTACTGGTAGATTTTGGTGCGAATAACAGCTATGGCGGAGGCGACGACTCCTCACACGAATTAACTTTTACCAGTCCCTTATTATCAACTGAAAACTGGATTAGCCTGGACATCCCTTTGACTAATTTTAGTGGATTACAAAGTCGGCAACATCTGGCACAATTAGTTCTGTCTGGCGATTTGCCCAATGTCTATTTGGATAATGTATATTTTTATTCTACAGGCACTCTTTCATCAAGTCCTACTACTGCTGCACCTACCCCCACTGATAATGCTGCCGATGTAATAGCCATATTTAGCGATGCATATACGAATGTTACGGGTACCAATCTTAATCCAAACTGGGGCCAAACGACTAGCGTTTCTCAGGTAGAAATAGAGGATAATAATACCCTGAAATATACTGGTCTCAACTATCAGGGAATCCAACTAGGTAGCAATCAAAATGTGAGTGCCTTACAATATGTTCACCTAGATTATTGGACTGCTAATTCTTCAGTGCTGAATATATACATCATCAGCCCCGGACCTGTAGAAACGTCTTATTCGCTTCCTGTACCCACCGAAGGATGGAACAGTATAGATATCCCGCTTTCTTCATTTACACCCGTAGATCTCACTAACGTTATGCAGTTTAAATTTGATGGCAATGGAGACATTTATTTAGATAATATCTATTTTAAATAATCCCCTGCTAGCTCACCTTTGTTCATTCTTTTTTTTAAGTACCTTTCCTTAGATTTACCGCCATAAAAAAATATTAATGCAATTAAATAATTCCTACACAAAATACATCCTTTTTGTGATTGTATTCTTCTGTTATCTCTCCTATTATGGATGCATACCCGATGATTTTCAAAAAATAGAAGATCGAAATTGGATACTTACATGGAGTGATGAATTTAATGGAATTTCTGAGCAGCTTCCCGATACTGTAAAATGGAAATTTGATATAGGTACAGGTGCCGGAGGCTGGGGAAATCAAGAATTGCAATACTATACAAATCGCCCTCAAAATGTAGCTATGGATGGAGAAGGCCATCTGGTAATCACTGCCAATAATGAAAGTTATGCTGGCTCGCCTTTTACATCTGCCAGAATAAATACCAAAGGCTTATTTGAGCAGAAATATGGGCGTTTCGAAGCAAGAGTAAAAACACCTTATGGTCCAGGAATTTGGCCCGCATTCTGGCTGCTTGGTGCTGATATAGATACTGTGAGTTGGCCTCAATGTGGCGAAATAGATATCATGGAAATCAAAGGCCAGACCCCGTATCTGATAAAAGGCTCCTTACATGGACCAGGATACTCTGGCGGAAATCCAATGACCAAAACCTATACACTGCCCAACGGCAGATTTGATGAAGATTTTCACATTATGGCTATAGAATGGGATGAGGAAAAAATAGATTTCTTCGTAGATGATTATCTCTATCAGCGTATTGAGAGGGGAGATGTTCCAGGTGAGTGGGTCTATGATCATCCATTTTATATCATTCTCAATATTGCAGTAGGAGGCAATTATGTGGGATTCCCTAGCAGCTATACACCCTTCCCACAAAAAATGCAAATAGATTACGTGAGAGTATATAATGAAGCCAACTGATCTATAAGTAAATATATTCTTTTTTTACCTTCTGTTATTTTAAATGATACATAACTCCTGCCATACTAAAGAATCCGGTAAGGACACACCAAAAGTGGAATTGAATAAGGTAGTATTAGATAATGAAAGCTACTTTAAAATTTCCAATTATGATGCCATGAGACCTTTTCTTATGAGTATAATAAGTCATTCGGATCATTGGATGTTTATCTCCAGCAATGGCGGCCTCACAGCAGGTAGAAAAAACGCCGAAAATGCCCTTTTTCCATACTATACAGATGATAAGCTGGCCGAATTGGCCAATAGCACCGGCAGCAAAACCATTTTACAAATCATTTTACAGGATGAAATTTTTATTTGGGAACCCTTCTCAGAAAGAAACACAGAAAAATACCAGATAAGCAAAAATCTATATAAAAATATCACAGGCAATAAAGTTGTTTTTGAAGAAAGAAATCATCACCTGGGATTAGTATTTAGGTATCAATGGTGTACTAGTCATACATTTGGTTTTATTAGAAAGGCAGAGCTCTATAATGAATCAAACCATCATTATCAAATCAAACTATTAGACGGCATACAAAACATTTTGCCTCATGGTGTAGCCAGTTATCTACAAACAAATGCCAGCAATCTTGTAGATGCCTATAAAAGAAATGAATTGCATAAAAATATTGGCTTAGGTATCTATGCACTGAGTGCTATCATAGTTGATAAAGCCGAGCCCAGTGAATCTTTAAAGGCTAATATAGTATGGTCGTATGGAATAGATGATCCTAAGTACCTGCTTTCTGCTGCACAGCTCAATGCTTTTAGACAAAAAAAAGAAATTACTGAAGAGTATGATATAAAAGGCGAAAAAGGTGCTTATTTTCTAGTGTCTGATGTCATCTCTTTTCCCCCACAAATAAGTAAAAAATGGACATTAGTAGCAAATGTAAATCTAAATCATAGCCAAATTATAAATATCTGCGATTATCTAAACCACCAATCAGAAAATATAGATGCACTTATAAGACAAGAGATAAATGATGGCACCGAAGAAATAAAAAATTTGGTGACAAGTGCAGATGGATCTCTTTATACTGACGATCCGCTATATGATGCCAGGCATTTTTCAAATGTACTGTTCAATATGATGCGTGGAGGTATATTCGATCACAATTATCAGATAGAAAAGTCCGATTTTTTATCATACCTCCTCACTGCCAGCCAGGATGTTTTTACGAGAAATGAAAAATTATTGCAAGGGCTGAAACCAGTTTTTTCTAAATCAGCACTTCAGGAGTTGGATATCATACACAAGGATCCTGATTTAAAAAGACTAACAGAAGAATATCTGCCATTAAAACTCAGCAGGAGGCACGGCGATCCCAGCCGACCCTGGAATCAGTTTTCTATAAATATTTTTAGTGAGCTGGACGGTTCCAAAATATTGGATTATCAGGGAAACTGGAGAGATATTTTTCAGAACTGGGAGGCCCTCGCCCTTTCTTACCCTGAATTTTTAAAAGGGATGATTTTTAAATTTCTGAATGCTTCTACCTTTGACGGGTACAATCCCTATAGGGTAACAAAAGGCGGCTTTGACTGGGAAAGCATAGAGCCAGATAATCCCTGGTCCTATATCGGTTATTGGGGCGATCATCAAATTATATATCTGCTCAAATTTTTGGAGTTTTATAATGAATACAAGCCAAATGAGCTCGCAGAATTGGCAGATGATAATTGCTTCGTATATGCCAATGTGCCCTACCGAATAAAGCCCTATGAACATATTCTTAAAGATCCCAAAAACACCATACTATTTGATCAAAAGCTGGATCATAACATTCGCGAAAAAATGCGCCACAGTGGTGCAGATGCTGCATTATGGGCTAGTAAGAAAGAAAGCATACATCACGTAAATTTTTTGGAAAAACTACTGGCTACTTCTTTGGCAAAAATTTCTAATTTTATTCCTGAAGGCGGTATATGGATGAATACCCAGCGGCCCGAATGGAATGATGCCAATAATGCACTCGTGGGCAATGGTGTCTCTATGGTTACACTCTGCCATTTGCATAGATTTTTTTCTTTTCTGCAGGGATATCTTTCAGAGATTACCAATGAACATGTAAGCATATCCGAAGAACTGTTTCATTTTTTCATAGATGTAAATGCGGTGCTGGATGCAAATAAAGTGCTACTGAAAGACCAGATAACCAACACAGACAGAAAGAGAATCACCGATGAGCTTGGCTTTGCTGGAAGTAAGTATCGGCAGAATATCTATTACAATGGATTTAGCGGG
>CAYZQX010000248.1:0-6687 GCA_964480615.1 uncultured Chitinophagales bacterium
AAGCACTATTGCTCAATAAGGTTAATAATTCTGACTCCCAATGGGAAGAGGTATAATATTGATTGATCGTGCACCCTTTTTTATTTCTTGAACTAAATATAGGGCTTGCTAAATAACTCATAAGTATGTGATTTGGGCGATGCCTACTGCCCAGTTACTTGCAACTTTATTTTTACTATAGGTAGCAAGTATCTATGCTTGCGCTTGATATACTTCGATCCTAATCGCAAATACATCTTGATGGAGCACTGTGTTTGATACCAAATTTCATATTTATGATGCAAGTTTTTTTTACGGAAACTAATAATATTGTGTGCATATCCTATACACGTATTATGGCTAGAACCTATTAGAATAAAAGATTTCAGAATTATTTAGCAAGCCGTATTTACAAATTTTATTTCCTGAAATAATTTTTCATATTCTTCAAATCGATGTGATCTGATAGGTCGCGTGTAGGGTGCAGTTTTAAAATACAATACTAGACAAGGTGAAATGGTCTTATACTTATCGACATATTCATACTTGATCAACTCATTATTTGCAATGCGTGATTTTATTTTGTTGTGATAGGGATACATTGAATATTTCTTTTTCTAAATTGATAATAAATAAAATTTGCGCCTCAAAATTATTGCAAATCTTTGAATCCACTATATTTTGTTTTCTTTTAATGGAATTAGATTTTAGTACTATACATTTCCATTATACTTCGACTTATTTCAGTATATATTTTTTGCCATTGCGGATGAGTGCGGAGCAGTTGTAAGTGCTTGTTCATCGTGTGGATATCCGTTCTTATAGCAGGGCCAGTTTGCAATGATTTAGGATCTTGGTTAGTAGCTCTAAGATATGTTTTTTCGATCAAGGGTTTTAGTATTTCAAAATCAATATGATGTGCGTCGGTGTATTCATTAGCAATCGCAAGTAGGTGATTGGTAAAATTATTTACATATACCGCTGCGAGGTGTAGATGTCCGCGCGCCTCATCATTGATGGCAAAATATTTTCCGCCAAGCTCGGTAGTGAGTTTTTGTAGCAATTGCTGCGAAGCATCTGTATTAGCATATACACAAAATGGGACATTATGTAGGCTTATAGATTCATCAGCGCTAAACGTTTGCAAAGGATACCAAACACCAAAATTTTGAAACTTCTTTAATACAGTGGAAGAAACAGTGCCTGAGATGTGAACTACTAAGGCACCATTAATCGGCAATTGCTCCGCTACTGTTTGCAAGGCATCATCCTTAACAGCGATAATAATCAAGTCTAGATTATTAGCTAATTCACTGAGCTTGTGTATGTATGTTGTATCGGGATTGATTTGAGCTATTTCATTGCTTCGATCAGTCCTATTATACACTTGAATGACTTGTGCACAATCAGCTTGTGTTAGTGCCTTATACAAGGCCATTCCTACGCGGCCAAGACCGATTATCGCTAGCTGAATTTTAGGATGATTCTGGTAGTCCATCAGCTATAATTCTATATTCTTTTCTTCTCCTCATGATGCTTATTACAAATCCTATACCCATGATGATACAGCCTAACCACAATAAGTTGATCATAGGAAATTTTATCGCTTTTAGGATTACAAATTGTTGAGGTGTCATGATTTCTACAGCGGACAATTTAATAGAATTATTTTCAGTATTGAGTTTTTCAAACTTTAAATTCATTGCCAATTGTTCCACTTCGGCAGGTATGTTTTTTTCATAATTGCCATCTATGTAATAGATAGGTTCAGCATAATATTTTTTTCCTTCTACTGATATTATTTCTAACTGTGCAGCGATGCTTATCAGGTTTGGTCTAATAGGTAATAAAGGGTTAGTAGGATGAGGACTTAGTGATTTAAGTATTACAAATGCCTTCTTGGTTGTCAATGTATCACCTATCTTCAATTCCTTTTGGCTGAGTACTTCTGTGGTATCATTTTGTTTATTATCAGCTATAGATGATACGTAAGTAAATATATCCTTATTCCAAAACACTTTCCGATCGGGGTTGGATAGTAGCCCCATCTTGGGATTGTTTTGAGCCTTAGGTGACAGTACAAAGCTTGTTTTTGCTGGATCTGTTAAGGTCTTTTTTTCTTCAAATTTTATATTGAAATATTGATCGACACCTATTAGTGTATCAGACTCATACTTTACCCAATATTCGCTCATTTGTATATCCTGACCTTTAGGTAAGAATACATTTTCACGCTTGTTTTTTTCATCAAAGCTTTCACCAAAATCAAGGCCAGTGGTATTAATTGAAATTACTTCCTTGTGAAAATTAGATAATAGTGCACCTATCATCACAAGTCCAAAACCTACATGCGCTATGCTAGAGCCCGCTAAACCTATCTTGCCCTTTAATCCTTCAATCAGATAGCCGATATTAGCACATACAGCAACAAAGCCTGCAAAAAGCATCATGAAATAAGGCGATATAAAATAAAAGGCAAATCCATCTTCACTGCCTAAGTGAAACTTATCAAATATTGGCATAGGCGCAATTGTAGTCCACGCTACACTTAGCAATAAGGCTAACGCTAATGGCTTTATAAATGATGGCCAATACTTGCTGCCATTGGTATCTTTATACTTAAGATATTGGACAGCACCTATGAGTATGCTAATTACGATTGCAAACCATATTGATCGCTGGTTATAATGTGTGATGGGATCGATGATTGTTGTCTTATTGTCCACATAATGATTGAGCAAGGGAATGTGCTTAAACCAACTGAGGGTAGTTATCTTATTGATCACAGGCCAAGAGGTATCCCATACTAGTACGATCCCATAAATGGTGATGATCAGTGATCCTACAAATAGCCAAAACTCCCTAGAACTCGCTTGCTCTTCTTTTACCTTCGTGGGAATATTTTTATATCCCTTAAAAATTGAAAAGGTAGCCAGCCCTATAAAGAAAAATAAGAAGACTAATAATTGACCACTCATTCCAAGATCGGTAAATGAGTGTACGGAAGTAGTACCTAATATTCCACTGCGAGTGAGAAAGGTGGAATACAAGGTGAGGATAAATGATGTAAAAAGCAGAATCAGGGCGATAGGCAAGGAGTGACCGCTATGCTTGTAAGCCAGTACGCAGTGTAAGCCAGCTATAAGCATAATCCAAGGCATTAAGGAGGCATTCTCCACAGGATCCCAAGCCCAAAATCCACCAAAGCTCAATGCCTCATAAGCCCATGCACCGCCCATTAATATTCCGATGCCTAATACGCCAGCACCTAGCAAACACCAGCGCAATACGATATTAGACCACTGACGATCAAAATTCCGAGTCCATATCCCTGCTAGGCTATAGGCAAATGGTATCAGCGTAGCTGCAAAACCCAAAAACAGGGTAGGCGGGTGTATTACCATCCAATAGTTTTGTAACAATGGATTAAGCCCATTGCCGTCCTTGATCATACTCAAATAGTTAGCCCTCGAAAAGATAGGTGCACCGAGCTGATGGTCGCGCATAAGGATAAAAGGGCTTGATCCCAGCTTGTAGTCAAAGACATAAATGCCTATGAGCATCATAGCAAGGAATACTTGTACCATCGCTATTACACCCATGACATAAGGACTCCAGTAGTCTCGACGATGCAGAACGATCATACCCAATACCATATTCCAAAATGTCCACAGGAGAAAACTGCCTTCTTGCCCTTCCCAAAAACATGAGATTCGGTAGTACCAAGGAAGATCTAGGGAGCTGTGCTGCCACACATACTGATATTCCCAATAGTGTACCGATATAAGCCAAAATAAAATGATGATAATACCCAACACGGATAGGCCATGGGTGTAAAATGCTATCTTTCCTAGCTTATTCCAGGAATCAACTGACTGGTTGCCTTCTTTCAGCCGTTCCCTATGGATCCCACTGGCTATAAAAGAAAATGCCGCTACAAATGCAGCGGTCATACTGAGTATTGTGAGGAAGTGACCCAGATTGCCTGGTATTAAATGCTCACCTATGAATTGAACTTCCAAAATAATAATTATCCGTTTGCTTTAAATTCCGTCGTTTCTAACTTGCCATCATTGTATTTTGATGGACATTTCAATAATATCTTAGAGGCAATAAACTCATCTCCTTTTATTTGTCCAGTGATCACAATATCCTCTGAGCGCTCAAAATCTTGTGGCTTAGGGCTGTGATAGACCACCTTTTGTTCTTTGCCTTCTTTGTCTTTCAAGAAGAATGCAAAATAATTTGGATCCTTTTCAGGTTCGTAAATCAATGGCTTCTCTTTGTCTAAATTGCCTACTACTTGAAATTCTTTGCCAGCATATTTCGCTGCCTCTTCAAATCCAGCGTAGCGACTATAAGACTTACTGGTGCTGCTCAATAGAAAAGCGATAGCCACACCTATGAATACTAACAGAATGAGCGAGGTCTTTTTCATCTTAGGGCAAAGTTAAGCGATTTATTTTTGGTTGTAAAGATAAGATCCAATTTATTTTTGAATTTCGCAATTAATTGCAGACAATTGCTTAGAAATTGCTCTTAGATGCCCTTAAACTACTCAATAATAATCCCAAGCCCCCACAGATCAATATCAACATCATCAGCAGTTCAAAAGCCGACACCCCTGCTAAACTAAAATTAACATTAGTAATAATCCCGAATACCAGCATGATCATACTTGCAAATGCCAGGGTCCAACCCAAAAAACTGCGACTATTGAAAAAAATCATCCCTATCCCAAACATAAAAGGGATCAATACATAGCCGCTTGTCACCTCAAAACCACCGACACGAAACAACCCAGCTCCACCACCAAACATAGGGTGCAAAACCCGTAACCTATCGAGGAATAAAAATCCTCCTGCAACCAGCATAATAAAACCCAAGAAAAAGCGAATAAATCCGCCCTCGCTACCGCCTGCTCCTGATAATCCCATATATTATTTATTGTTTTATGGCGGTGAAGATAGTAAAAAAAATTGTTTAACATTGAAGCGCATAAGAAGGTCTTATGATTACTTGATTTTTAGCGACAATAGTTTAAATATAAGCTTATAGTCCTGTACAACCATCGATTACAAAATGCTAAAAATTACGCTAGTTAGGATCTGCTAAATATTATTAAATTTTAAATTTTTGGCGATGCCTGCGGCCCGGGCTATCTGCTACAAGTCCTCGCTCGTGCCTCGCTGTGGGCTTTACGCGTCTATCCCTATCGCGAATACAACTTGATAGAGCACTATGTAATAGACAACATTGCCTATATATGATGCAAGTAATTTTACGTAAACCTATAGAATTGTGTGAATATCCTAAGCACATATATTGGCTAGAACCTATTACAATAAAAATTTTCGGAGATATTGGGCAAGCTCTAGTTATTAATCAGGGAATGTTCATAATAAAATAAAGCAAAACAGCAGCACAATTGTTCAATAATATAAAATAAAAGATTGATGTTGTGCTTTAATTATAAATATAATTTGGTGATAATGGCAATGCCTAAGGCATGGGCTGCTAGCGAATTTTTTTTTTAATCAGCACAAAAGCCTGCGCTATTCTTTGGTTTGTCAGAGCTGGGCTTTCATTATGGTAATTGGCTAGCTGATGACATTATATTTGCTAAGATGGATTTTTATCGAATGTATTCCATTGAGTCGTATCTGTTGTACAAAATTAATATACGATATTAAAACATCTTTCCTGTCAACAAGTCAAGAACATTTTATTTGTTTCCAGTTTTCAATTCGTGTCAACTTACTGACTATCACCATAATTAAGCAAAAGAGTAAGAATCGTTTCTAATTCGGCATCTTCTTCATTGCTGAATACAATAACGCCTACATTATTTGTTGTGTCATAAAACATTTCTGCTGTTGCACCTTTTTCACCACCACTATGACCCAATACTGTTCGATCATTGATAGCATCATAATAAAAAGACAAACAAAAATCTTCACTATCAAATTGCAATGTTTTCATGGTTTCCATAGTTGTAGGTGATAGTATTTGTGTGTTGTTAAAGCTGCCGTTCAATATTACCATTCTTAAAAACTTAGACAAGTCAATAACGGTTGTTCTTAAGCCGCCATTTGGATAGTCTGGAAATGTATAATGTGGATTTGGATTGGTAATTTCTTCAGAATAAGGAATAGCTATTTCAGAAAATGGTGTGTTCGCTAGTCGCCATTCTGTCTTGCTCATCCCTAATGGAATAAAGATGTTGTTTTTGCAATAAAGATCAAATGGAGTTTGAGTTATTAATTCAACTAAATATCCTATAAGTGCCGACCCTAAATTGCTATAATCTTCAACTGAGGCTGGTTCATTGTTTGAAAAGTTATCAGGTGAGAAATAAGCTCCAGTACTTAAGAAGGTGGCTTTCATATATTCATCCAAGGTCATCGGACAATCAATACCAAAACAGTCGAGATCTAAGGTCTCTTGAAATTCATCTGATATACTTGACCTGTGAGTCAATAACATTCTCAAAGTTATTATATCATTCGGGTAGCTGGGATTTCGGATGGAAAATGGTAAATATTGATTAATGTCATCATCCAATCCTATTAAGTTTTGTTCAACTAATTTCATAGCCGCAACAGCAGTTATGGTTTTAGATACAGAGGCTACTAAATACCTAGTTTGGTCTGTAGCTATTAAGCCGTTCTCTTCGTCTGCAAAACCAAATGCACCACTATGAAGTAG
>CAYZQX010000249.1:0-6679 GCA_964480615.1 uncultured Chitinophagales bacterium
GGGGTGTTTCGTTGCGCTCTGTTTTTGGGGTGGGGGGTTTTGTGTTTTTTTAATTCAAGCTGTTGAAAGCCCGCCACCACAGTACAAACCCCTTCTATCCCTATCGCAACTGCGCGGATTACAATTGCCGATACAGGGTTCCAATTCTTATAATTTGATATTATCAATTACCTATGGATAAAATCTATAATCATTTTTTTACTTGCGTTGTATTCTTCCATACTTCTTTTTAATGATGAATAAGGTACTATACTCAAATGCTGTCTTGGTTAATGTTGTTTGTGATAATAAAGCATAAAAAGTTATTATAGATAGCGTTCTTTTATTGAGTGTATTAGTGCTAATTGATAATGTGTAAGTAGTTATTATTAGCAAATATTAATTGCTTAGTGAAGTGTATCACACGATGGGCAAGGGATAGTAGTGGATATCCTTTTTGTGGGCTTGGGTTTATCGTATGCAACATAAGTTTAACTTAGCAGTTAGTCTTTAGTAGGGTAGGTGGCTGTGCATTACTGTAAAGCCCACAAAAAGATAGAAACGGATAGCCCGACCCCTGCCTGCCATTACCTGCTGTTGTGAATTTATAGTGTAAGTTTTATTGGCAGGCAGGGGATGACCCCTAGTTTAATAGTCATCTATATTCGTTTCAGTTGATAATTTTTTTTTAAAAAAAAGAATACTCATTAGCTTATGCCAAGTAGTGGGGCTTGTTGATATTCTGGATGTCTTTAATACCTCATTTATTATTATCTTTTAGATTAGATATATGGTGCTGTTAATGCGCTTATATGTGTTTTTTTTTGCTTGTATTGTAATGATATTTTAATCATTAATAAATTCATAAAGGAAATATATTACTTACTCAAGATATTTAATGGTTAAAACTTATAAATATTAATTTTTGAAGGCAAGTGAACTTATTATATAATCAATAAAAATTGGCTGGTGCGTTAGAATAGTTTCCTTTGTCCTCTTATTTAATTCAGAGCATTTAATGTCTTTTATTTTATACTTCCTGTGGTTGAACATCTTTTCATCACTTTGGGTGTTTGCAGTTTATCCAAGGTTTATTTATGCTCGCCAAACCTTGAGTGGAAATGCAGAAATAAGGCATTTTTAGAGGGTTCAAAATATGGTATGCTATGGCGGCTTTTTTAGTATTTTTAGTTATAAATTCAATGTCATTGACTGAAAAAAATCTTTTTATCCAAGTCTTTAATGGCATTTAAGGGGAACTGGGGCAAAAAAAAATGACTTTACATTAAACTTTCGCGTAATTTTGCGATCTGCAAAGAATAAAATGTTTTTATTTCTAGTCCGAGGCTCTTTAGTCAATTTATTTATATCCTCAATATTATTTGTATGCCCTATAGTGGGTCAAAATAAGGCCGAGGCCGAACTCCTATTTAAAAGTTCTAATGATAAGTACGAAAAAAAAGATTACAATGGTGCCCTGACCGATATAGACAAGTGCTTACAGCTATACCCTGACTACAAAGAGGCCTATTTCAATCGAAGCAATATAAACCTCGCCTTGCGCAATCACAATGAGGCGATTAGCGACCTTGATAAGGCACTGGATCTAGACCCTTTTTATACCAAAGCAATATTTAACCGCGGTATTGTGTGGTCTGAAATTGGCAATTTTGAGAAAGCCAAGGAGGACTATCATAACTTATTAGAGGTGGATCCCAGTTTTTACAAGGGTTATATTAATCTCGGTTACATCCTATTGCAAGAAAAAGAATATACCGATGCTATAAAGAATTTTAATCTAGCCATGGTCTATAAGCGCGATTATGTCATGGCCTTGTTACTGAGGTCTCAGGCCTATATGGAAATGGAGGACTTTGGTCAGGCGATTAATGATATTAACCAGGCAATTGCATTAGAGCCCAATAACGGGATGTCTTATTACAATCTAGGACTTTGCAAATACCTGATGGCCAACTATTACGATGCGCTGCGATTTTTAAATAAAGCATTGGAGCTTAAGTATGTTTCAAAGGAGGTTTATTTTTATCGTGGTCGTACACAAGATTACATGGGCAATTATGAGGAGGCCATCGCCGACTTTAGCAAAGCACTGGAGATAGACCCTAAGTACAAATATGCTTATAATTATCGTGGCAATACCTATTACAATCAAAAGGATTATGATAAAGCAGTCATTGAATACAACAAGGCATTAGCGATCGATAAGTCCTACTCAAGGCCCTATAATAACAGAGCCAATATTCGATTGAATAATGGCGATATTCAAGGGGCATTAGAAGATTATAATAAAGCGATACAGCTGGAAGACGATTTAGATATTACTTATGGCAATAGGGGAAATTTATACCTCAATCACCTCGATAATCCTGAAAAGGCCCTGAGTGATTATAACAAGGCGCTTGCCCATAATCCTGATAACTATTCCATTTTTTCAAGACGTGCAGAGGCTAAAGAAAAATTGGGTGATTTTAGGGGGGCTGTTAGCGATTATGACAAGGCTATTAAATCAGAACCCAAGAATGCAAGACTGTATCGTGGAAGAGCGAAGGCCTATATGGGGCTGGAGTTTTATGGCGATGCTTGTAAGGATTTGAAATTTGCTAAGTCTTACGGCGATGGCAATGTGGATTATTTGATACGAGAGTATTGCTCAGAATAAGCGAGTGGAATGATTTGAACGCTAATTGGTAATCCTTTTACTTATAAAATTTTCCAATCAAGAACTTTGATTTTATTTGTTTTTCTATTGGCGTACATTGCTAGCGTTGCTATGAGTTATATTGTGTTTTTATAGATTGCTAATAGTTCAGTTAATTATCTAATTTCATTCGCGAATAGCTGCATTTATTACACCTCCTGAGTGATAGGCAATAAGCCTGGAATGAGGGGCGAAGTAATCTTTAGCTATCAGGTCCATTATGCCATACATCATCTTTCCTGTATAAACATAATCTAGAGGGATCTCATGCTTTTTTTGAAAGGAATGGATGAAATGTTCTAATGTGCTATCCTTTTTTCCGAACCCATTAAAGTGGTATTCATTGCATACTTGTATCCTTGGATCGAACGGACTGTAACGATCATTGTCGTAAAAATTGTAATTTTTGAAGGGACTAATAACGAGTAATTTTTGATGGGCATTTAGCGATGCAAATAATCCCTTAGCAGTTGTTCCAGTACCAGCACTTGTAATGATATAGTCAAATGGTGTGTTGATCTCCTGTACGATTTCGCATGCTCCTTTTTCCCCGAGTGGTCCTGCCCCACCTTCAGGAATGATATACAAGTCTTGGGTTGTAGCTAGTGATGGAATGTCCCTCTGAAATAGGAAGTTCGAATAAGAATTGCGATCCACAAAGTGGATATGCATATTGTCTTGTAGGAGTTGGGCGATCGTAGGATTGAGCCCCAATGGTTTTTCGCCCCTAATGATGCCAAATGTGGCTATGCGGAGCAGATTGCCAAGGGAGGCAAGAGCAGTGAGATGATTGGAATAAGGGCCGCCATAAGTCAATATGCCTGCTTTGCCGGAGTGATAGTAGTCCGTTATATAATACTTAAGTTTTCTCCATTTATTACCTGAGATATAAGGATGTATAAGATCGTCGCGTTTCATATAAAGCGCAATCTTTTTTTGTGTCAATAGCTCATCTTGAAGCTGTACTAGAGGGCTTGGCAATAAGAGTGGGAGCACATCGCTCATCATAATGGGTATTTCGCTGAAACCAAGTTGTAAAAATAAAAAAACCCGCCATTGTTTTCTATGACGGGTTTTTATATTGATTAGTTTTTAACCTTATTAACTAGATTATTGCTTTATAAATCGAGCTTTTGCTGATTGGTTAGCGCCTTGTGCTACAAGCACATAAAAGCCCTTTGGCAATTGATGGACATCAATGAGCTGTCCCTTATTGTCCACACCATAGCTATCTAATACTTTGCTCATAACCAATTGGCCATTGGCATTGTATATACTAATATTTTCCAAGGTGGCATCATTAGTATGCAATGGTATCCATAGCTGATCAGTAGTAGGATTAGGATATACTGAAAGACTGGGTATCATCATATCGTGATCGCCAATTCCACTCGTACCTAAACTTGCAATAGAACCCACGAGATACTGTATAAAGAAGCCTTGCATTTCATCATTAGTAGTGAGCCCAAAATTGACCACACTATTTCCGGTATTTAGGTAGGTACCACGTGTAAATAATCCTCTAGCCCTCGTGGTTGCAGCGAATCCATCGGAAAATATACGAGTAGGTGGTTCTTCCCAAGCAAAGTATCCCTGATTGACCGTATAGTCCACATTGTAAAATCCTTCATAGATTTGTTCGCCTTGTGAACCATCCGCATTGCGAAGCCACATATCGTAATCAATACCATATTTATGTGTATGTCCACCGAGTAAAAATAAGTAGAGCGAATCGGGTTCCCCCGCAGGCGCTGATTCAAAAGCATTTCCTGATACGGTATAATCAATATTTTTTTGAACATTCGGTGTTATAAAATAGTCAAAGAAATTGGTATTGATAAAGAAGTCAGCGTGCATTTCCTTAATGGCGGTACCCAATGGTTGGGTATATACATTCATATAAACTTCAGAGCCTAGGATAGCTGTGGTACTGTAATTTTTGAGGTGGAAATTGTATTTTAAAATCGTATTGGCATCCCAAGTATAGGCCGTGCCTTGAGGTAGATCTAATACACCATCATTAGCCCATCCACCTATCATTTTGGTATCATTCGTTATTGCTGAATTACCACTTAGTAGCGTTACTGTTAAGAACCCATTATTCTGATTGATACTGCCATCGCGATCTTTAAAAAATAGCAAGTGATGGGACATCGCATCCATTGTAGTTTCTATTCTAGTAACTTCAAATCCTTCTGCATTGAGCAATGGATACTTGTATATTATTTCTCTTTCCTCTCCTGGTTGTAAAAATATTTTACCGAGGTATAACTGAAATCCTTCACCTGCTGCTGGTGGGGTAGGGCGCTCTAACTCCTCGATACCATTGCCTGCATAATACTGTTCCAGAGTATTGAAACTTACAACGGTTGAAGTTTGAGAAGCGTCGTGAAATATCCATTGACGTACAAGTTCTATTTCAGCATTGGTGAGATCAGGCGCATAACCGCTTGGCATTATCTCTCCGGCATTAGTACTTTCGAGCTCACTGTCGTGGTACAGGCCATTATTAATTTTGCGATACAAAAAGCTGCGATCGGGAAAACCTTTTTCTACCAATTTATACCCTTTGCTCAATGCCCATTGATTCTGCGCTGGCACATTGACTATGTTCGCATAGATACTGCTTGCACTACCTGTGAGAACAAGACCCGCAGCAGGTTGGTTGCCGCCGTGACAATCGCCGCATTTCGTCTGGAAAATGGTGACGATCTCGTCAAATGTTCCAGCGTGTAAACCGAGGCTGCTAACTGCTAAAAACAAAAATATCAATTTTTTCATTCGGACTTTTTTTTGCAAAGATATAAGAATCTGTGATTTAATAGGTCATCCATGATCGTATTAGTGGATTAATTTTATTTTCATCCAGTGGATTTCAATGAGTAATGGATTAAGATAGCTAAATCTTTAGTTTGTCTATAGCAATTCGAGCAGCTTCTTTTTCGGCGTTTTTTTTATTAGATCCTATCCCTGTACTAATCTTGGTATCATTGAGAATGATATTGACCCAAAATTGTTTTTTATGACCATTTCCTTCCTCTCTAATACAGTCGAAGCTCGCCTTATGTCCTAGACTCTGTGCCCATTCTAAAAACTTGCTCTTATAGTTAACTTCATTGAGCAGTAGGTCATCCAGATCTATATGCGGTTCTATTATCTTTTTGTGAATAAACTCTTTACATTTATTATAACCTTGGTCTAAAAAGATGGCACCTATCAATGCTTCTAAAGTATTGCCAAATATGGTTTCGCTTATTTTAATCTGTGCCTCATCAACATTGATCAATTCATCGAGTCCCATCTTGCGACCGATCTCTCCAAGTTTTTTACGGCTCACGATTTTTGACTTTACCTCAGTCAAAAACCCTTCGCCTCGCATAGGATATTTTTTGAACAAATAATCGGCTATAATGGTATCTAGTACCGCATCGCCTAGGAACTCCAATCTTTCATTGTTTTTAGAGGGATCGTGGTCCAGTGATACATGCTTGAGTGCTAGTGAATACACCGCTTGATTATCGGGATAAAATCCGATAATATTATGCAACCTTTTATCGAGTATTTTATTACTCCTGAATAAGTGAATGAACCAGCCGGCTATCAATCTTTCAATTTATATTTCACAAAGGTAGGAATAAGGATTGAAATCTGTTAAATCAAAAATTGGTGACTATAACAATTGTGAATTTATAAATTACAAAATGACCATCTATAAGAGCTTAAATACAGTACTTAAGTCTTTATGATTGCAGTTTAGGGCGTTACCTGCGATCAGAGTTGCTTGCGATTTTTTATTTTTTATCGGCCACAAAAACCTGTGCTATCGTTTTTATCGATTTACGATACCCGATTTTGGATTTGCGATCATGATGTTTGTTGGTATAACTAATTAAAGTCTAGTGTCCAACGTCTGGTCACAGCGATTCTGGATTTACGATAATACAATTTTATATTTTCGAATTTTGCATTTTACATTATTGA
>CAYZQX010000250.1:0-6666 GCA_964480615.1 uncultured Chitinophagales bacterium
CTTCGCCTATCTCCCTTGATGGATCAATATTATTTCTCAGAAGGCCTACCCTATCCTCATTGATATCAAACCCTATAACATTAATTTTTTTGGCAAATTCCAATGCTAATGGCAAGCCCACATATCCCAATCCCAGCACGGCTAAACTCGCTTTGCCGGCTAATAACTCTTCATATAAATTCATCGTATCACTTACCATTATTTGCAATTATAATTACCTATTTTTTTCTTTGTACTCTAAGTCTAAAGCACAATCATTTTATTTATTTTATCTTTTTGTAATTAAGACAATTCATTTGCCGAATTACCAACTAAATTAACTGAATGATCCATATCTGATGGATTGAATCATCCACTCCATTATTTTATAGCAATGTAATGAATGTATCCTTGCTATCATCTTCTACAATTCCATATACACTTTAATAAATGAATCAATGATCCATCCCAATTGATCTTCATTCATTTCACTATGTATGGGCAGTGAGATTGTTTGCTTAGCTGCGGCTTCGGCATGAGGAAAATCAGTTTCTTGATACCCTTCATTGTATGGTCGGTGCAGATGTAGTGGGTTGGGGTAATAGATCATAGTGGGAATACCCTGTTCAGCTAATCGCTCGCGCAATACATCCCTATTTTTTTCTACTCTGAGGGTATATTGATGATATACATGTGTACCATAATTTGCAACATGCGGGATATGTAATCCATCAATATTTTTAAATGCTTGATCGTAAGCTGCAGCAACTGAGCGACGCGCCATATTATAGCCATCTAATCGCTTCAGTTTAGCGCTGAGTACTACTGCTTGCAGGGCATCGAGTCTGCTATTTACACCTATATGATCGGATAGATATTTTTTGCGTTGACCATGATCGATGATGGAGCGGCACTTAGTAGCTAGCTCTTCGGAGTTGGTGAATATCGCTCCTGCATCGCCATAAGCTCCCAGATTTTTTGATGGATAAAAACTTGTAGTACCCATATTGCCCATCGTACCAGCGGCATATACTTTACCTTTATTAAAAAAATACTTTGCTCCGATGGCTTGTGCATTGTCTTCGATGACCCATAACTCATTGGCCCAAGCCAATTTTAATAAGGGTTCCATGTGTGCACACTGGCCATATAAATGTACTGGAATGATTCCCTTAGTTTTAGCTGTTATCTTGTCCGCTATTTGATCGGTATCAATGGTATAGGTGAGGGGATTAATATCAACAAATACTGGTTTTGCGCCTAGCAAGGCGATTGATTCGGCTGTGGCGACAAAGGTGAATGGTGTAGTGATCACTTCATCACCAGGCTTTATATCTAAAGTCATTAAGGAGGCCAGTAAGGCATCGGTGCCATTAGCACAGCCGATCACGTGATCAGCATGGAGATAAGCTGCCAGCGCTTGTTCAAATGCGGCTACCTTAGGTCCCTTGATATATATTGATTCCCTGATTACCTCTTCCCATCCAGCAAATATTTCTTCTTTCAAAGGTATGAACTGCTCGTAGAGTTCTACCATCTTTATTTCAGTAGTTAAATTCATAAAAGCCGACAAATTTACGTTATTTATTGCAATTTTCTCCGAATTTCGCTGGACATCAACACGGTTTCCACCAGTGGCCTCAAAATTGGCGTTTATTTTATCATTATCCAAAATGAGCATTGAGGTATTACACCAATCTAGCCCTTTCAAATGCTTGCTTTAGGTCATCTATAAGCACATCGGCATCTTCTAATCCTATGTAAAATCGGATAAGATTCCATGGATGTGGCAGCACGCCATAATTGTCACTGGATGTCAGCCCACATATAGGAAATACTAATGACTCGTGGCCGCCCCAAGAACAAGCCAATAAAAAGCGTTTAAGGCTATTACAGAAGACTTCTATTTGTAGTGGACTAGTTGCATCCATCACAATAGAAAATAATCCCTGCGCCTTTTTCATTTGTTTCAGTGCCAGCTCATACTGTGGGTTGCTAGGTAGAAATGGAAAATTGATCTTAGCAACAAGTGGCTCGGTGGATAAATAGTTGATTACTTTTCCTGTAGTCTTTTCGATATGATCCAATCGCAATGGCAAGGTGCGCAAGCCCCTAATCATTAGCCATGCATCGTTAGGCGATATAATGCCCCCTAAGGTCATATACTCAGCCGAGAATATTTTGCGGGCTATTTTATGACTACAACAGATCACACCCGCTACGATATCGCTATGCCCTCCAAAATATTTACTGGCACTATACACTGTAATATCAGATCCTAGTTCCATCGCCCTTTGGTACAATGGAGTGGAATATGAATTGTCGATGATAGTAAGTATATTATGTGACTTCGCAATACCAGTTACCGCTTCAATGTCTTGTAATTCAAAACTCATTGAATTAGGACTTTCGAGTATGAATAATTTTGTATTAGGTTGTATGGCTTGCAAGTATTCTTGTGGATCAATTCCCCTTACAAAAGTGCTAGTGACACCAAATTTCTTCAAGTGGTGTTTTAATAATTTATTGGTCCAGCTATAGGGATTATTGACACATACGATGTGGTCTCCTGCTTGAACCTGAGAGAGCACGGCTGTACTCATTGCAGCGCTGCCACTTGACATTACAAATGCCTCTTCAGCCCCCTCTAAGGCAGCTAATTTTTTTCGGAGGATATGTACAGTAGGATTACAACCCCTTGTATAGAATGGGTTATTCATCTCATCAGCAATGCCCTGACGCATCGCCTCCACTGTGGGAAAACAAAAATTGCTCGACTGAAAAATAGGCGGTGATACAGCATTCATATACTGTTCCCGCTCCTCACCTAAATGATTCAATATATATGATAAATCATAAGCGTTGTTCGATTCCATCCTTAATTAATTATGCTTGAGCAAAGGTAGTCAATTATAATCTATCCATAAGCAATACTGACCATATAGAATGCATTATCAAAAACGACCAGATTCTTAAAGTCCCAACCTTCTCGGTTTATTAAAAAATCGTAATAAGACCCTTAAACAATATTATAATATCACATACCTAATAAATTTAGTTAGTTATCCATTACAAAAACTATAATGCACATCTGTATAACATTAAACCATTCTTGATACATATAAATAAGCTGGGCTGCACCTAAGTTCAACAAAATATCTACAATAAAATAAATTGTCTAATTTTGGCCATCTAGTTTTCAACCTCAATGAATCAATTTTTAATTATTAGATTGAATAATAAATGAATATAAATTTGAATACAAATAATAATGAAATTAAAATTGATTCTAAAAGAGTATTTGGATTAGATTTGTTAAGGGCGTTAGCCATCCTGATAGTAGTCAATGGGCACGCCTTTATTTTTCTTAATGATACCTACTTAAGCTCCTTTCCATTTATTAAGTTAGTGGATGGGGTGGACTTATTTTTTGTTTTGAGTGGTTTCCTAATAGGCACCATACTTTTAACTACAATCAACCAAAACCAAAATTTTGAAACGGATGCACTACTCAATTTTTGGAAGAGACGATGGTATAGAACCTTGCCGAATTACTATCTAATATTGATGGTAAATATATTTTTAGTATATTTTAAAATCATCACTGAGGATTTTTCACAATTCAACTGGAAGTTTTTTGTTTTTTTACAAAATTTCAGTTCGCCTTTTGTCGGATTTTTTTGGGAGTCTTGGAGTCTTGCGGTGGAGGAATGGTTTTATCTTTTAAGCCCCTTGTTGATTTATTTTTTAATAAAAAAAATTTCCCCAAAAAATGCTTTTTTGATTACAGCCATTGTGATGCTGCTCGTTTCCCTACTCTATCGTATTAAGCTTTACAACCCTGAATTCACGCGATTTGAGATAGACATTACCCTTAGAAAATTAGTATTAACCAGATTGGATAGCATCGCTTTTGGACTTTTAGCAGCTTGGTTGTATTATTACTACCGCAACTTATGGAACAATTACAGGAAGGTTACATTCATATTGGGAATACTAATACTCTGTTTCACAAGTCAATACCGCGCGACTCCTGATTCTGTGTACTCGCAAATCTGGTTTTTTACAATTAGTCCATTCGGGGTGATGCTGTTATTGCCCTATTTGCAATCCATTAAGAAAGCACCCTCTATAATATCTATTCCCATTACTCATATCAGCAAAATATCTTACTCAATGTATCTCGTCAACCTTGCTATTGTCGCTGAAATATTGAGAGATCATTTTATGGCCAAGAACGAAATTGATGGCGTAATAAAATATGGAATTTATTGGCTATTGGTAATTATAATATCTACTTTTCTTTACAAATATTTTGAGTTGCCAATTATGAAACTAAGGGATAAAAATTTCAAATTCCCAAGTTTTATAAAAGCTAAAAATCCTAATAGCCTTTTGTAATATATCTCCAACCTTTTGTAAATCGATCGGGCCAAGACCTTGCGATTTGTTTATTGTCTTCTTCATACATCCAAGCATAAGTCATTCCCCTATTTTGCATGTGTTTCAAAAGCTTTTCATAGCCAGGTAAAAAATTCTGTTTTATCGCCTCTTCGTCTAAGTCCATATAATATTTAGTATAATAGGACTTGGGGTTAGATGTTGTGATTTCCTTTAAGTAGGTATAATAATTCTCTTGAAATTCTAGCTTAGGATTCATACATATTACGTTGCCTATTTCATTGCCATATTTCCATCCCATAATCAAAGCCGCTAATCCACCCATCCCTTTGCCTGCATATACGAAATTTTCCGGCCCTTTCTTCGTACGATAGTTATCCACGATAAATTGTTTCACTTCCGTTGCCACAAATTCGCAGTATTTTTCCATTTGTTTTGCGCTGTATTGATCTAGTGAATACATATCGGTATTGTCGATCGCAACTACTAACCAACCATCACCATTCTCCTTATTCCACTGATCTATAAAAGCTTGCAATCCCCAGTTTCTATTGCCCCCTCCATTGTCGAACACATCAAATCCATTGTGAACTATTAAGACAGAATATTTGGCATCATTGTTCTGCTCATATCCATTTGGCAACATGACTTTTATATTCCTACTGATAGATCCATTGGCTGCCACCTCATTGTGATATCTCCATCGAGTAAAAGTAGGAATAGGTGTAGGTACAATATCTACATAACCCGTTGTAGGTGTATTTAGATTACTATAATTCACTGCCACTTTATCAGCCCAATTTTTTACTTTATAATGCAATACTTGATTGCCTGTTACTGTAATTATTTGATCACCTAATGGCACATTACCATTGGTCAATGCTTCCTTATCATACGACCCTCTTGAAATTCTCATGACGATGGTTTCGCCCAGCATTGCGCTGAAACTTCCTACCCAAGCATTGTCTGATGTCTTCATCAGCATAAGGCCACGACCATCCCATCCTTGTAGGATGGGGGTAGTTCCTTGTACATGTACTGTTTCTCCGCTCGGCACATAATCAGGTCTCACTATTACTGAAATCAATGCCGATTGTGCGTAACCTTGTGCGACAAAGAATATTGCCGCTATTATCATTGCTCCTAACCCTTTTATTTTCATATCAATGCGCAAAAATAACAGTATTGATCATTATCGCAAAAAACTAACCAAATATATTAGATTTGCAGCATGATCTTATTATTATCTCCAGCTAAAAATCTCGATTATAAAAAGGAAAATCCATATACAGATTATTCAGTACCTAAGCACCTCGATAAGAGTGAAGTGATTATTCATAAGATGCGTACTTTATCGCAACATAAGTTGATGAGCTTGATGGATATAAGCGAAGAATTAGCGAAGCTCAATGTGGAAAGATACAAGGGATGGCATACCCCATTTACCCTCGCAAATGCCCGACAGGCTGCCATCACATTTAATGGAGAGGTATATTGGGGTCTAAATGCCCTAGATTTCAACGAACAAGAACAGGCTTTTGCACAAGCCCATTTGCGGATATTGAGTGGACTACACGGCCTATTAAAGCCTCTTGACCTCATTATGCCCTATAGATTGGAAATGGGTAGCAAAATAGCTATTAATCGAAAAAAGAATCTCTATGAATTCTGGAAAGAAGCCATTGCACAGGATATCAATGAACTATTGCAATTTCAACCTAGTGAAAAATCAATAATTAATCTAGCCTCTAAAGAATATTTTACAGCTGTAAATACCAAGCTCGTCAATGGCAAAATCATTACTATTGACTTCAAGGAAATACATGATGGCAAGCTCAAGAGCTTACAATTTTTTCTAAAAAAAGCTCGAGGATGGCTGGCTAGATATGCTATTAAAAATCAAATAACCAAGTCAGAAGATCTAAAGCATTTTAATCAAGAGGGTTATTCATACAGTGCAGAACACAGCAATGATACGAACTGGACATTTATCAGACCATTGCAAAAATAATTCCTGTATAGCAATTACATAAGTTCATTATTAAAAGCGATTAGCAATTATCAATATTAAATAATCGCGTTGCAACCTACCCTAATTTTTAATCCATTTAGTGGTAATAATCACCACTGTGCATAGGACGTTTTGCCTACTTGACAATATTATTTATAATTTGGCATTGTAATTTCCTCCCTCATTCGATAAATAAAATTTTTCTATTATGCGCAAATTTTTTTTGATATTCGCCATATTAATAATCCTATTACAACTATTATTTTTTTATTTTT
>CAYZQX010000251.1:0-6615 GCA_964480615.1 uncultured Chitinophagales bacterium
GAGGCTTGCAAGAAACAATGCGGAGCCATCCACTGCACTAAAATTTGCCATCTCTTTTTTTCTATTAGGCATAGGTTTTTATATTTTTACACTAGGCGGCAAGTTGGCAGGTCCTGATGGACAAGTTTCCCTCTTATGGTTTGCCTTAGGCTACCTTGTAATAACCTTTGGGGAACTGTGTTTATCGCCCATCGGATTATCGATGATTACTAAACTTTCGCCACCCCAGTTTACGGGTATGATGATGGGTTTCTGGTTTCTAGCTTCTGCTATGGGCCAGCATCTTGCTGGTGTGATCGGAACCTTCATGGCGATCCCTTCCGAGGAAGGAGGGGTGATTGTAAGCGGCCTTGAATCATTAGGGATATACAGCGGGGTATTTACTAAGATATTTTATGTATCTATTGGTGTTGGCGTTTTAATGCTTTTATTAGTTCCTCTACTCAAGTCTTGGAGTAAGGAAAAATAGTATGGCAGTTTTGTTAGCTACTATAACGTGTAAGCAATAAAATTGAGCCTTTAGCATATTTCGGATAGAAGTTAAGTAAGCGCTAGGAGCCTAGCTGTTACTTTTGGCAGGTTCTAGGGTCTAAAATTTTATTAAATGGATTTCGTATGAAGAATATTTTTATTGGCACAGTAATGCTAATTTTATTAGCCAGTTTGAGTTCTTGTAGTGCAGGGAAACGCGCTACTAGGTTAGCTAATCATCAAGCAGTAATGAGCAGGGTTGCAGGTTCTAAATCAATTAATCCAGAGCAAAAACTCGATACCCTAATCACCAGTTTTGTGGGTATGATGAATGAGGCACTCAATATTGCAAATCCCAAAAAAGGTGTGCAATATGTAAAGAAATACAGTGGAGATAATCAGCAAAATATTCGACAAATCGTGGAGGAGTTCGCCACCTATTCCAACTCATTAGAAAAGGGTCAAAAAGTTTCCATGGGGATAGGCATGTTGCTCAAACCACATATAGGCGATATGATAAGGCTAGTGCCTAAGTTTATAAGAAAATACCAACGATACAAAACGGTGATGGACATTACTCGTCAATTTAAAAACCAATTAAAACCATTTGGTATCAAGGGTCTTACTGACGACCTTTTTGAAAAAGCTGCGGGATCCATTAATAATAAGTAGGGCTTGTGTTAGAACAGTAAATTAAAAGATTTTGGGCGATGCCTTACAGGCCCGGGCTGCTCCAGGCTACACGTTGTTTCGGTCTTATTCACTGACTCCTTTTCTATTGCGCACTATATATACACTACTGTTTATAGCGACACAGCTTACCTATGACATCAGTGATAGGAGTCAGTGAATAAGACTAAACCATTCCGCATCCCTATCGCTTTAACTGGACGCTAGACTCAACCTAAGTTGCGATTAATAATTCGTATTTCGGCTGTGACAAAGGATTTCACATTGTCAACGTAGCGTTTTGTGTACTACAGATTTTGCGTTTATATCTGGTTTTATGTCTGTTTAATTACAAATTTCATGGATAATAAATCTTTATCAAAACTTAAAAATCTTAGCTCGTAAATTTATGTTAAAAACAAATTTGTAGTACCAATCCCTTGTGTACTACTACAAATATTCAAGTTAAAGAACCTTTTGTGGATAAGGGTTTCAGTTTTTTTGGCTTCCAGAAATACCATTAGTTCTCCCGAAAAAGGAATAAAGTTTTTTTTGTGGATAAAAATTTGATTTTGTGAATATCAGTTGTTACTTGGGTTAAAATAGACCCGAATTTAATTTTGAATAATTGAACTTGTAGTACACAATTAGCCACATGAAAAGAATGTATGCTTTTACCACAGCGGAACTACAACTTCATCGCTGCAATTTGGGTTATGATGCAAGCTGTATTACTGAACTGCTGCAATTTTCTGTGCATATCCATTGTGCTTTCGATCTCTATAATGCTTCATAAATATTTTCATAAGCTATAGCGCGAGCCCTAGTTCGCAGTACCAACTATTTTACATTTAAAACTATTGTAATGTACAAGAATTGTTAGCGCAAATTTTCAAATACCATCCTAAGACTTAGGTTTATTAGTTATAAAGCAAGTTCCTAAGTCGGTAGTAGATTTGAATAATATTTACTTACCGCAGCAAGAGCTGATCATTGGTACTTTGATTTTTCTTGTTTTATATAACCTATAGCCTTGTATATGTGATCATATTTCTTTTTAATGTCAGGCGCATTTTTTCCTTCTTGTGTTAATTGGTCATAGGCATTCATACTTTCCTCATAATGGCTTATCATAGCTTCGGTCTTGAGTTTGAGTTCCCTTTGAGGCGTTTTCTTTTTGTCTAACAACTGCTTATATTCCATAACCACTTGGTTAAACTTGGTATAGTTTTTTACAAATTTTTGAAATGCAGCTTGATTGTCCACAATAACTTTTATCTCATTATTCAGTCCTGCGACAGCTTCAGCTAGAACATATTTGCGATTACAAGGTTTGTCTAACAGAGCTGCTAATTCAGTTTTGTTATTTTTCTTAAATTCATCGAGGCTTATAGGACAGCTTAATAATTGATGTACTTCCTTGAGCGGGAAGTGAGTGAGTATCATAAAGTTAGGGTCGGCGAGAAAAAATTGCTCATTGAGTTTCCTATGAAATTTTTCGTTTTCATCGAGATAGCCAGATCCCCAAGTAGCATCAATACCATACCATCGATTATCTACTTTTACAAGATTCCAAGCATGTCTTGATCTTGAAACACGATCTTTAATGTTCTTGCTGTAGCCTCCTGCAAAATCGGCGTATAATCCCATCTTGAGGCTTACATCCAAAAATAGATTAGAATAGCCGTGACATACCGTTTTGCGTTTTTTCACCACTTGATCGGCACTGCAAGACTCGCTTTTTTCTACGACATCCATGTCGAGCACATCAATATCATAGGCTATATGTTGTGTAATCCATATATACAAAGCTCTCACACGTTCTAACTCAGTTCCAACATGCTGAGTGATCGTATCAGCAAGTTCTTGGGTTGTACAACCCGTGCAATGCAGTCCACGACTCCAAGTGTCTAAGGCTGAAAAATCGCGATCTTTATATTGTGCATTTAGGTTTTGATGAACACTAATGAAAATAAATATCCAAAAGACAAATGTTAAGCTTCTTTCCATGGTTTAGAATATATAATGAGTGGAAAAATAATATTTTAATTTTAATTTCTCTTTTTTGGCCATTGCTTTTTAGATCCCTATCAATTGTGTGATGGCCGATGAAATAATTTATAAAAAACAATATAGATTCAATGCAAGTAATACTTGCCTAACTGATGAGGTATATGCTGTACTAATTATGATTACTAAGGAATTAATTTAGGACACCTAATGATTCTTTTATATCCATCCCATCATCAGGAGTTACATGCGATTTGCTTGTGTTGCTGTATAGTTAATACTTGTTTATCTTATGATCGTTAAGCTAGTGAACTAGCCCTAATTATCCAGCCATTGTGCTAATTGCTGAAAAGGTGATTCTTGCCATAATTTCCTTCGCATCCTTTTTGGGAATGTACAGTATAGTAAGTCATTTTGCAATATATTATTTCCAAGTCGTTATAATAAATAGTCGTTGTTCATTTTGTTGTTTTGCTTGTCATCGACATTATCCAATTTCAATATAGGTTATGCCCAAGTATTTTGAGTAAATTTGCGGCCTAAATAGAAAAACAAACCCTGATTATGCAATTAAGCGAACAAGAGATCGTGCGCCGACAAGGATTGGCTCAGCTCAAAGAGCTAGGAGTAGAACCCTATCCTTCCGCTGAATATAAAGTTAATGCCTATACCGAAGAGATTAAAAAGCAGTATGAGACAGATCCAGCTAGTGTGCCTACTGAGGTAAGTATAGCAGGTCGTATGATGTCCAAGAGGTTGATGGGTAAGGCGGCATTCTTAGTCATTCAGGATAGCCATGGAAAATTGCAAGCTTACCTAAAGCAAGATGAAATTTCACCTGGTGAGGATAAGAGCTTATTTGATACTGTAATTGCTAAGATCCTCGATATTGGGGACTTTATAGGTGTGAAAGGATATATGTTTACCACTAAGACAGGAGAAACCACCCTGCATGCCACAGAGTTTACATTCTTGAGCAAGTCGCTAAAGCCATTGCCTATTGTAAAGGAAAAAGATGGGGTACTCTACGATGCCTTCACTGATCCTGAGTTGAGATATAGGCAGCGTTATGTCGATTTAGTGGTAAATCCTCAAATGAGGGAGATATTCATCAAGCGTCAACGCTTGATGCAGTCCATGCGCAATTTTATGAATAACAGTGGATATCTGGAGGTAGAAACGCCAGTGCTACAGCCATTGTATGGTGGTGCAGCGGCAAGGCCATTTACAACCCATCACAATACATTGGACAAAAAAATGTACCTGCGCATCGCTAATGAACTGTATTTAAAACGATTGATAGTAGGTGGCTATGATGGGGTATTTGAATTTGCTAAGGACTTTCGAAATGAGGGAATGAGCCGCTTCCACAATCCTGAATTCACTATGATGGAGCTGTATGTAGCTTATAAGGATTATAAATGGATGATGGATTTCACGGAGGCGATGCTGGAGCAGGCTGCTTTGGATATGCATGGCAGCACTGACATACAAGTAGGGGATCATATAATCAGTTTTAAGCGTCCATGGAAGCGCTACACGATGTTTGAGTCTATACAGGTATTTACTGGCGTGGATATAAGCCTAATGGACGAGGCAGCCCTCCGACAAGTATGCAGGGAGCTCAAAGTACCTGTGGATGGCACCATGGCAAGGGGAAAGCTTATAGACGCCATTTTTGGTGAGCATGTGGAGCCCAAGCTCATACAGCCTACATTTATCACCGATTACCCTGTGGAAATGAGTCCATTGGCTAAGCGCAAGCCTGAAAATCCTGACTTCGTAGAGCGATTTGAGGCTATATGCAATAGCAAGGAAATATGCAACGCCTTTTCAGAGCTCAATGATCCTATTGACCAGCGAGCCAGATTTGAGGAACAAGTGGCACTAGGGAAGCGTGGCGATGAGGAGGCTATGACACTTGATGAGGACTTTCTCCGTGCGCTAGAGTATGGCATGCCACCCACAGCAGGGATAGGAATAGGGATTGACAGGCTTACCATGATTATGACCAATCAACCGAGCATTCAGGAAGTAATTTTCTTCCCACAAATGAGAGACGAAAACTAATATTTCCGTCCAAAATAAACCAAAGGGGAACTTTTTTGTTCTAATTCTGCTTTTGTAATCGTAAAAAATAAAATTTTTAAATATGAATATGGGTATTATGTTAATCTCCGCCCTTTTTATGGGGTTGAGTTGGTTAGTGAGTAATCGCCTAAAGTCAAAATTTCAGGAATATTCCAAAGTGCCTATGAGAAGCGGCCTTACTGGACGCGAAGTAGCAGAAAAAATGTTAGCTGAAAATGGTATCAATGATGTGAAAGTTATATCCGTAGCGGGTCAGCTTACGGATCACTATAATCCTATGGATAAAACTGTGAATCTCAGTGAGTGGGTTTACAATCAACCTACGGTGGCCGCTGCTGCTGTGGCTGCACACGAGTGTGGTCACGCCGTACAACACGCTACTGCCTATACTTGGTTAGGATTCCGCTCTAGGATGGTGCCAGTGCTCAATATCAGCAATACCATCACGCCATGGATTATGATGATAGGTCTAGGGTTAGCCGCCAGTGGCAGCCCCACTGTGTTGCTTATAGGCATCCTATTATTCTCGCTCACAACGCTCTTTACAGTTATTACTTTGCCAGTAGAGTTTGATGCGAGTAATAGAGCATTAAAGTGGTTAAAGACCGCTAATATCACAACTGCCGAGGAACAAACACAAGCATTCTCAGCACTAAAATGGGCCGCATCTACTTATGTAGTAGCTGCCCTTGCTTCCATAGCACAACTATTGTATTATGTAATGCGCTATATGTCTGCTACCGAAAGAAGATAATAATATAAACAGAATCTAAGAAATAAGATCATAAAGCCACCTCAATTCAGGTGGCTTTTTTCGTTTTTTATCTGAAAAAAATTGCGCCTTTATCAGCGTTTTATATGGACATTATACGATGACTAATTAAGATGAAAAAGGCTTTCTGTTTTACGCTACATAACCTTAGTAAGTGATAACTCTTTAAATTGTCTAGGGATATTTCTATAGCTAACATTTGTAAATAAATCCAAAATCGTTTTAGCAAGACGCTGGACACTAGATAATGGACACTAGAAAGCAGACACTAGACACTGGATGCTAGATGCTAGACTTAGTGCAGTTACGGCAACTAGATTCAATGTCATAAATCGAAAATCGTAAATCGTTAGAAAGCGATAGGGATAGGAAGGGTTTGTACTGGGGTGGCGGGCTTTCAACTGCTTGTATTTATAATAGGCCGAAAGCCCGCCACCCCAGTACCGGAGCGCAGCGAAGCCCTGTATAGCCCGGGCCTTTAGGCATCGCCATAATCGCAAACTTATGTGTTATTTAGCAAGCCCTAATTATAAATCGCGCTAGCTTATCAGGATTGTGCGTGCCTAAAATAGCTTGACAAATATAATAAATTATTTTGATTC
>CAYZQX010000252.1:0-6576 GCA_964480615.1 uncultured Chitinophagales bacterium
ACTAATGTCAGGATACTTGTAATTTTTGAATAGCGCTAGTACAATACTATCCTTTTGAGCGCTACAATCCAAGCTAAAAAAGGTCACGAGGATCAAGACCAAAACTTTGACCCATTTTATTATTAACTTACTAGAAAAGAGGGAAACCATAGTTACAAATTTAGTTTTTACGATAAAAGGCTTTGTTATTCAAACACAATGTAAATAGATTCCATGATTAATTCATCATTTATTGAAAAAAAATTCAATTTTAGTTTGTATAGGTCACCCAGCAGCTAATTCACTGCCATTAGTCAATATTGGCCAATGCTTTTGTTTTCATAACAAAGCTATTTCACAACTTAGCAATGCTGCTTATTCTTATTGACAATATAGAAGCAATGGTTTATCTCATCAAATATATCTATATAAAACGCATAAAATCCTCTACCACACCCATCGCGCGTACCACAAACTCACCTCGACATGTACATTCTTTATAAGCAACTTAATGCATCATCATCGGTAGTTTTTTAGTAATTGAAAACCAATTCTATTACTATAGAAAAATGTATTAGCGATAGGGATTGCAGCGGTTATCCTTTTAGGAGGAATTTTGGATTGTAGTATCTTACTGGATTGTAGGATCACTTAGGTAAGTAGGAATGATCTTATAAGGTAGTTCCTATTCCTCCTAAAAGATAATAGCGTAAAGCCCGGGCCTTTAGGCATCGCCCAATTTTATAATATGATCTATTTAAATAACTGTTTTTATAAATCGATAACTCAATGAATTCAAATCCTTTATGCAAGGAAGTAGTGCAAGTCTTAGTTAGTGGGAATAGTTTTTTACCTTTGTGCAATGAAAGGATTATATGAGACCCATTATGTGTTTCCCGGCCAAACTAATTTTTACCGCGGCAAGGTAAGGGATGTATATACGATAGCGGACAATCGATTAGTGGTGATCGCATCGGATAGAATTTCAGCATTTGATGTGGTTATGCCATTGCCTGTGCCCTACAAGGGACAAGTACTCAACCAAATAGCTTTTCACTTTCTCAAAGCCACTGAAGATATCCTTCCTAACTGGACGATAACACAGCCTGACCCTAATGCTACTATTGGTCATTTATGCGTGCCTTATAGAGTGGAGATGGTCGTGCGTGGCTATCTAGCAGGTCATGCTTGGAGGACTTATAAAGCAGGCCATAGGGTGTTGTGTGGGGTATCCTTGCCAGAAGGGTTAAAAGAGAATGACAAGCTCCCTAATCCCATAATAACGCCTACGACTAAGGCCATAGAAGGCCACGATGAGGATATTGATAGAGCATCCATCTTGGCTCGAAATATAGTCAGTGAATCGGATTATATTCAGTTAGAAAAATATGCCCTGCAATTATTTGAAAGAGGTACGGCAATGGCGGCAGCACAAGGCTTACTATTAGTGGACACTAAATATGAATTTGGTAAGAAGGATGGCGTTATATACTTGATCGATGAAATTCATACGCCTGATTCGTCAAGGTATTTTTATAGCGAAGGATATGCGGCTCGACAAGAAGCTGGAATAAAGCAAAAACAGTTGAGCAAGGAGTTTGTGCGTGAGTGGTTAATTGAAAATGATTTTATGGGCAAGGAGGGACAGCTAATCCCTATTATGGATGAGCCATTTATAGCTTCGATTACCGATCGTTACATAGAGCTATACGAAACGATCACTGGTAAGCCTTTCATTAAAACATCCTATGATGGCATAACAGATCGCATAGAAAAAGCGGTCATTGCAGCCCTTTAGCCAAAATGTTATAAACGGAAAAATATATGATGAATAAATAGCAACCAAAGATCTTCTCTAAGCGGCCATTAATAGCAATTACAAGAATAAATTAACGAACGACTAATTAGATCTTTTTTAGTTAGTGTGCTTCATCTTCCACCTCGTCATTTTCGGTGGCCATCGACTCTACTTTAGCGAGCAGTTTTTCGAGCTTTATAGGTGCTACACCTATGCGCTTGCACACGATAGATGCACCTAAGTTAGCGAGTTCAGCAATGCTAATCATTTCAAGATTCATTGAGAGCCCTAATGCCAATATCGCTATAACTGTATCACCTGCACCAGAGACATCGTATATCTTTTCTTTAATAGCTGGAATAATTTCAGTGAGCTCTTCTGAGGAAAACACCATTCCCTGACTGCCCAGTGTAATGATTGCATATTTTGATTCCATTTTGGCCCTCAACTCCTTGGCGGCGTTCATTATATCCACAGGGTTATACGGATTGAGTGTGCGTCCTAATGCGGTGCTTGCTTCAAGCAGATTGGGTTTTATCAATGTACATCCTTTGTATGCAAAAAAGTTTACAAACTTAGGATCCACAGCTGTGGGAATATTTTTCAGTTGTGCGTACTGAATAATTTCGCCTATCACGTGAGGGGAGAGCGTTCCCTTATTGTAATCCTCAAAAACAATTGCAGTAGGCGGGTTGAGTTCAGCTAGATCATAAAATTTATCGAGAAATGAAATTTCGGACTCTTCATCCATATATATTCTGGTCTCCCTGTCCATCCTAAGCAATTGGTGGTGCTTATTCATTACCCTTGTTTTGAGGGTAGTACGCCTTTTGATATCCAGTAGTACACCTTCAGGCATGATTCCTTCCTTCTTGAGTAAGTATATCATTTTTTGGCCTTGCTTATCATTGCCCACTGAGGTAAGCAATACAGGCAATCCGCCGAGGTTTTTTAAATTCAATGCCACATTCGCTGCTCCACCTAACCTATCCTCCTTCTCTTTTACTTCTAATATTGGCACTGGGGCTTCAGGGCTAAGCCTGTTTACATCGCCCATAATGTATCGATCGATCATCGAATCCCCGATGATAAAAACGATTCTCTCCTGAAAGGCTCTAAAAATTTCTCGCATAGATGATCAGTTGATTTACTGGCTAAGTGATGACATAATATTATGACTGAGGTCTATGATAGCTGACCTAGTGCATTTTTCAAACGTTCGATGGCCACCCTTAATTTATCATCAGAGGTCGCATAAGAAAGTCTAATACATTCGGGGTTATAGAAGGCGGACCCTGCTACCGTTGAGACATGTCCTACATTGAGCAAGTACATACTCAATTCATCGGAACTATTAATTGGTTGACCATTATAAGACTTCCCTAAAAAGGCTGACACATCAGGGAAAAAATAAAAAGCACCTTCAGGATTATTAACCTTGAGTCCAGGTATTTGCGACAATCCTTCTCTCACTAATTCTCTACGTCGCAAGAAAGCTTCTTTCATCTGATAGGTAGGTGTCATATCGCCTGTTAGCGCTGTTATAGCTGCTCTTTGGGTTATACTACTGGTAGCTGAAGTAAATTGCCCCTGCATCTTATTACAAGCCTTAGAGATAGCTAACGGTGCACCCATATAACCCAATCGCCATCCTGTCATCGCATAGCCTTTTGATAAGCCATTAACAGTTACTACACGACCGGCTAACTCTTCAAACTGACCTATACTTACGTGCTTATTCGTAAAATTAATATGTTCGTATATCTCATCAGCAACTACCACGATATCGGGATGCTTGCCTAATATTGCTGCAAATGCTTTGAGCTCCTCATAATTATAAACAGTACCACTTGGATTGCAAGGAGAAGAAAATAAAAACATCTTTGTCTTAGGTGTAATTGCCGCTTCAAGCTGCTCCGCACTTATTTTATAATTGCTTTCGATGGTCGATGGCAAGGCCTTCACCACACCATCAGCAAACTGCACCATGGCCGCATAGCTAACCCAATACGGACCGGGGATAATCACTTCATCACCTTCATCAACCACACATAAGACCACATTCATTAGTGTTTGCTTAGCACCTGTGGAAACCACAATTTCATCAGGTGAATAATTGAGTCCATTCTCTCGCTTAAATTTTAGTGAGACTGCTTCACGCAAATCCAAATAGCCCGGTACAGGCGTGTAATGTGAAAACCCAATATCAATCGCTTGTTTAGCAGCATTCCGTATGTGATCAGGTGTCCCAAAATCGGGCTCGCCAAGTGATAAATCTATCACATCCACTCCTTTTGCTTTCAACTCTCTGCTGAGTGCAGCCATCTTAATGGTTGCCGATTCTTCCAGTTTGTTAATTCTATTAGCTAGTTTTATCATCGCCTTACTTCAAAAATATGCGCAAAGGTAAGGATAAATTATTTGATTAGTTGACCTAGCTAAATTCTGCTATACATTAAAGAAAAAATAGCTAGAGCCCTGCTCAATTGCAACGCCAATTCATCCTAGCTAATTAGTCCTAAATTAACTGATTAACAATACATAATTCATCAAAGATTATTGAAAGATATTAACTAATGAACAAGCTATGGGGCCGTCCTAAGAGGACCAGGCTCTCCGTTTGTAGTCCTCGCTTCCTTGCAGTCTCTGTGGGCTACCACTGCGATCCTTCGGCCATTATAAGCACTGTAAAGAATAGCAATTCTACCCACTAAAGCATTTATTAATAAGCAACAATCAATAAAAAAAAAGCAACTAATATCATTACCCTCAAAAAAAAAATACGCAAATTGAATTATTATATCCTGCCTATTCTTCGATCTAAATCCTCCAATAAAAACAACTAAACAAAACTTATAACAAGAATAGAAAAAATCAAGTCCTATTATAATCAATTATACATAACAGTACCATCGTTATGTGGTAGGTAATGATTGCAAACACATTAATAAGAAACGAATTCTTATTACAACATATAAACTAAGAGGAAAACATAGTAAGCCAAAGAATCTAATAACCCATTCCCAAAATTGCTAGAGACAATATAAATAGCATCATTACGTCATAAGTAATAAACATAAAATACTTCATTAAGGCAAAAAAAAATGCTAATTTGAAATCAATAATAAAGGAACCAGAACTATACTTGACCAAAATTAAATCAAAGCCAAAATATTTACTATACCATTATTTATAATTACTAAATCAATGCATTTAGGTAAATCTCTCGATCTAAAACCATAACCGTTTTACGCACAAGAGTATGAGCACTACAAGTTAAATCAAGCGCATAACTAACGGCTATTATTCAATATTGCGCTTGGGATAATTAAATAACAAACTTGTAAGAATAGGTACAAAAAATATCGACATAGTCAACAAACTTGTCACCAATTCCCCACTTGCAACCGTATGGCCTTCAGGTATCGGAAGCCCTTGTGAATGTAAACATTCATTAGAACCCTCTAAAAATATGGAAAAAGAATGGCAAGGATAATAATGTATATATATTGACAACAACAATTTAATACCGAGTATTGCTATAACTAAGAAAGCACAAGTCTCTAAAAATCGAAAGCGACTCATTAACTGTACGAATCCTTGAGCTACAAAACGCATTGCAAGTATTCCAATAAATACACCCAACCAAATAGCAATGATATTAGGTGTAAATGCCACTGCTGCAAAAACATTATCAATACTAAAAGCTAGGTCCATAATCTCTACAAGAATAACCGTACTCCAGAAAACACCAAGCTTACCCACTGTTACTTTATAAAACCAAGAAGCTTCTTTTTCAAGTAAGTCATCATCTACTTGCTTTGTTTGCTTGCCTTTCCACCAGTCATATACTAAATAAAGAAGATACAATCCACCTAATGGCTTCAACCACCAAATTGTAACCAAGAATCCAGCTAAAATAAGACAAACACCTCTAAAAAAATAAGCTCCCCAAATTCCATATTTAAGCGCTTTTTTACGTTGTTCTTGTGGCAAATCCATCACCATGGTAGCTAATACCGCCGCATTGTCTACCGACAATAAACTTTCAATCAATATCAAGACACCGATGACCGGAAGATATTTGGGAAAATTAGATATAAAATCATTCCATTGTGCAGGTACATTTGCAAAATAAGCGATAAACTCTTGTAAAAACTGGATTTCTAAAAACATACAATTTGCCATTAATAAGACCAAGTTTCAAACAAGTATTACAAAATATTAGTTCCACAATTACGTCCAAATATCTATTGTTATCACAAAATAACTAAAAGCTCTAAAAGACAAAAAATCAAACAAGAATAATACAAAATAATACAAAAACAAATCGCCCTCTTACGCTTAAGCAATCAACAAAACCATTCTCAATAACTAAGTTTACAACAAAACTCTTCTACGGTCATTCAAGATCACAACAATAAAAACAATGATTACATCTAGCAGAGAATATCTAATTAAAGTACTATTCAAAATATGAAAACCCACAATTACTCATCAATATCCAAAATATAATAACTAACTAAGTATTAGCAACAAGTTAACAATAAAAGATGTGCAGCTGATTTAAAAAATACAAACAAAAAACGACCATGTATTTTATCCAACAGTTTTTTAGCCGAACTAACAATTTTAAATAAATCTATTGCAAAGGATGAGTTTATTATTCGCAATGTCCATTATAAAAACGTATCTTTATTTTGCGTAATAAATTATAATAAAAAAACTCAAATCAACCTAAACGAAAAAAACCCGTCCAAAATAATTGGAACGGGTTTTTAAAATAAAATCGGCGGCTA
>CAYZQX010000253.1:0-6565 GCA_964480615.1 uncultured Chitinophagales bacterium
TCTATTTAGATTGGGGAAATATTTTTCCTAGCACAGGAAAATATTATTTAGCCAAATTGTCATTCCATAAAGCGACACATTATGAAATAGTATAATCAAGTATAGACCAGCAATAGTGCAATTTTATAACCTAAATCTGCTTAACGCATTGTACCTTATCTTAATAAAAAAAGCCACTTACAAGATATGTAAATGGCTTCAATAGGTAAAGCTATAATTAACTTGCTTTATTAATAGCGATAATACTCTGGCTTATAAGGGCCTTCTGAACTTACGCCTATATAGGAAGCTTGCTTAGGGCTTAATTCTTCTAATTCCACCCCAATCTTAGCGAGATGCAAACGTGCAACTTTTTCATCGAGGTGCTTTGGTAGGGTATAAACTCTATTTTCATAATTGCTATGGTTAATCCACAACTCTAACTGTGCTAAAGTTTGATTGGTAAATGAGTTAGACATAACAAATGATGGATGGCCAGTAGCACAACCAAGATTTACCAAACGTCCTTCAGCGAGCAGGATAACATCTTTTCCGTTAATAGTATATTTATCAACCTGAGGTTTAATCTCTACTTTTGAACTGCCGTGATTGCTATTGAGCCAAGCGACATCAATTTCATTATCGAAGTGGCCAATATTGCATACGATGGTTTTGTCTTTCATCAGCTTAAAATGCTCTCCCGTAACAATATCACAATTTCCAGTAGCTGTTACTATGATATCTGCACGAGGTATTGCTTGTGACATTTTTTTCACTTCAAATCCATCCATAGCGGCCTGTAATGCACATATAGGATCGATTTCAGTTACAATCACTCTACAACCTGCTCCTCTCAAGGACGCTGCCGATCCCTTGCCCACATCGCCATATCCAGCAACGAGGGCTACCTTACCAGCCATCATGATATCCGTAGCACGGCGAATGGCATCGACTAATGATTCCTTGCAACCATACTTGTTATCAAATTTTGATTTGGTAACAGAGTCATTGATATTAATAGCGGGCATATAAAGTGTTCCCTTAGTCATACGCTCATACAATCTATGTACACCAGTAGTGGTTTCCTCGGACAATCCTCTGATTCCCTCTACAAGCTCGGTATAACGATCAAACACCATATTGGTCAAATCACCACCATCATCTAAAATCATATTTAAAGGACGATCAGTATTTCCAAAAAATAGGGTTTGTTCAATGCACCAATCAAATTCCTTCTCATTCATACCTTTCCAAGCAAATACGGGTACCCCTGCAGTTGCTATTGCTGCGGCAGCATGGTCTTGAGTGGAAAATATATTACATGATGACCATCTCACTTCAGCGCCTAAGTGTACTAATGTTTCGATTAGAACAGCGGTTTGAATCGTCATGTGTAAGCATCCTGCGATACGCGCACCTGCTAGGGGCTTGCTGTCGCCATATTCCTCGCGTAATGCCATTAATCCTGGCATTTCAGCTTCGGCAAGAGCGATTTCTTTTCTTCCCCATTCAGCTAAGGACATATCCTTAACCGCATAAGGCAATTTCACATCTAATGTAAGTGATGACATGTTTTATTATTTGTTTTTTTTGATTTGCAAAATTAAACCAAATATTTCTTTTGTGATAAGAAAATATACTCAATAAAAAAAGCCCCGAAAATAATCTCGGGGCTTTTAATTCAATTATGAATGCTGAAAATTATTCGTCTGTCTTTTTAGACTTCTTTTCAGTATCTTCCATTTTAGCTTTCAATTGGCTAAGAACATCAAGATCTCCCAATGTAGTTTTTTCTACAGTACCAGAAATTTTGGTAATGGTTTCTCTTGTTTTCTTAACTTGTTTTTTAGCTTTTGCATCTTCTTCAGCTGCAATGGCCTCTTGTTGCTTTTTGATCAAGTGAGAATGTGAAACGATGATGCGTTTCTCGTCGCGGTTAAACTCTACGATGATAAACTCTAGTGATTCTTCTAATGCAGCCGTGGTGTTATCTTCTTTTTTCAGGTAACGGTTAGGGCAGAAAGCTTCAAGTCCATAAGGAAGTGCGATGACAGCTCCTCTATCATCTTTGCTTATGATAGTACCACTATGTGTAGAGTTCACTGGGAAGATGTCTTTGAAAGTTTCCCATGGATCTTCTTCGATTTGCTTATGACCTAGTGATAGGCGGCGTGCGTCTTCATCGATCTCTAATACTACCACTTCCATAGGTTCACCTACTTTAGTAAATTCTGAAGGATGGTTAAAACGCTTAGTCCATGATAAATCAGAGATATGAACCATACCACCGATACCATCTTTGAGTTCTACAAATACGCCATAAGGTGTAATGTTACGCACAACTCCTTTGTGACGACTGCTTACAGGGAATGACTTAGAAATATCTTTCCAAGGATCTTCAGATAGCTGCTTAATAGACAAAGACATTTTGTGTTCACCCTTGTCGATGGTCATTACTTTAGCTTCGTGAATATCCCCTAACTTAAAGAACTCACGTGAATTAATAGGCTGGTTAGACCAAGACACTTCTGAAACGTGAATAAGTCCTTCAACACCTGGTACGATTTCTAGGAAGGAACCGTAATCTTCGATATTTACAATCTTACCTTTTACGGTATCACCCACTTTAATATCTTCGGATGCTGTATCCCAAGGATGTGGTTGTAACTGCTTAAGACCTAGAGAAATACGTTTTTTATTATCATCGAAATCAAGTACAACTACATTCATTTTTTGATCTAGTTGAAGTACTTCATTAGGATGCTTTATGCGACCCCAAGAAATATCGGTAATATAGAGAAGTCCATCCACACCACCGAGGTCGATGAAAGCACCGAAATCTGTGATGTTCTTAATAACTCCTTCTAAGATTGATCCTTTCTCAAGGCGAGAAATAATTTCAGAACGCTGTGCTTCCATATCACTTTCGATCAGAGCCTTATGTGATACTACGGCATTCTTAATTGTTTCATTAATTTTTACAACTTTGAATTCCATGTGCTTTCCTACAAAAGCATCATAGTCAGTAACGGGTTTCACATCGATCTGAGAACCTGGAAGGAAAGTTTCCATACCAAAAACTTCAGCGATAAGACCACCCTTGGTCTTGCTAATGATGTGACCAGTAACGATTTCAGCAGTTTTATGTGCTTCCACGATACGATCCCATGCACGCATTAATTTTGCATTTTTACGCGACAGTACTAACTGTCCGCTTTCATTTTCTTTAGCTACTACATAAACTTCAACATTATCTCCAGCAGCTAAGTTTGGCATATCTCTAAATTCAGAAAGAGGTACTAGACCATCCGATTTAAAGCCGATATCGAGGATAACATCAGAATCAGTAATGGCCTCTACCCTACCCTGAATAATTACATTGTCCACAATTTCACGGAAAGAATTTTCATAGATACTTTCCATCTCTTTAAGCTGATCATCGCTGTAATTCGACTTTCCACTTTTTTGATTGCCCGACCAATCATAGTCGTAGTGAGGTGTTTGAGGCTGTTCTGCTTCCTCAACAGGAAATAGCTCGTCAATAGAAGATATTTCTTCTATTTCAACTGTTTCTACCTCTTTTACCTCGTTAATAACTGTAGGCTCCTGAAGGGTTTCATCCACCTCTGAAGTTTTTACCACAGGTTCTTGTTCATCAAAATCTTGTACTTCCAAAATTCGTTTTTTAAATGGTTAATAAATAATAATAATAAAACCGCTAAAAAGCGGGTTGCAAAATTACAAAAATTCTCTACAATTTCAAACTTTTGCAAGAAAATAGCAATCAACAAGTCCCTACTACCTCACTTACTAGGAGACAAAACTGCTTGATTTTCAATAAATTATATGTTCAATTGATTGATTACTAGGTAATTGCAATTAATTGTATTAAAGCTAAACAAAAAATAAGAATCATTTTTTTTCATTAATTTTCTTCATATGGCGGAAAATTACTTTCCAATAAAGCCATTACTTCACCAATATTCCTATTATGTGGGATTATTTCCATCAGTCTATGTATCACCTCTTCGAGCAAAATATCGGGGCAAGAAGCTCCTCCAGCAAGAACAATACGCGGATTTTGTTTGACCATCTCAGGCCAAGGTGCCACTTGCTCTTGATAATTTCCCAAATCAAAATAATGAATTTCCCCCCCCATATCTTCGAGACAAATAGCATTACTAATAAAATAACAAGGGACACGTTCACTCACGAGCTCAACCAAATGGGAGGTATTCGAACTATTGTATCCTCCTACAATTAATCCAAAGTCAATCTTATGCTGTAAGACCGATTCTATGGCCTGTTGGTTTTCCAAAGTAGCATAACAGAGTGTATCTCGTGTATCTGCAAAATGGGTACGATATTCATCGCCATACTGTGCTACAAAACATGCTTTAATTTTATCGGCGATTGCTTGGGTATCACTTGCAAGCATGGTCGTTTGATTAATTACACCTAGTTTATCTAAATGTTTGTGGGGATCAAATCCAACTGAATACTTCCCTGCAAAATCACTGTAAAATTTATCCTTCGATTGACCGCAAAAAAAATGGGTAATTAGCAAATCAACTTCCTCCATATTTTGCACGATAACAGCAGGAGCAGACTCAGTGGTATGCGAAAAAGTAGCACGTGTTTCTTCGTGTGTTGCTTTGCCGTGTATTACCAGTGAAAAATCTTTGGCGGCCAATTTATTACCAGCTTTCCACACGCGCTCCACGAATGGGCAAGTGGTATCGTATTTAGCCAGTTCAAGACCGATATCATTCAGTTTATTTTCCATTTCGATGGTCGTGCCAAAGGCGGGAATCATCACTATATCTTCCTGTTTTAACTCCGAAATAGGAATTAGCTCATTGCCCTTAGTATCGCTTAAAAATTGCAGGCCCAATGAACGCAAGTGATCATTGACCGACGGATTATGGATCATCTCACTGACCATAAATACCCTTTGATCTCGATGCCTATCTAATGTTTGATAGGCTATTTCTATAGCGTTTTCAACCCCGTAACAAAATCCAAAATGACGCGGGATCAATACCGAAAAACCATCGAAATCGAGGATGGATGGTCCTATATTTTTTTTCTTAGGATCGGCATTTTTTCTTATTACCTTTATTCTATCGATAATTGAAGAACGGTAGTGTACCGGTACATCAAATTTTTTCATAACACAACAGGTTTAGATGATGAAATAAATTCAGCTATTTCGATTCAGCTAATTGACTAATTACATTATTAGCAAGTTGCAAAGCAATGCGCAATTGATCAGCTCTTGACAATATACTATTATCGATCATAACAGCATCATCGGCTTTGTATAATGGGCTTTCAGTTCTATGTGTATCTAAGTAATCGCGATGTTCTATATTGCGTATGACTTCCTCCTTAGTAATATTAAGGTGGCCATTTTCCTTTAGCTCCAGATACCTTCTTTGGGCCCTTGTATCCATATCGGCAGTGAGAAAAAGTTTTAATTCGGCATCGGGGAATACAACTGTACCTATATCGCGTCCTTCCATTACAAGTCCCTTTTGCTTGCCAAGAAGCTGTTGCTGACCCACTAAGAAGACCCTCACCTCCTTGATCATACTCACTTCACTTACATTTTCAGAAACAATTAAAGTTCTAATCTGAGCTTCTACATTTTCACCATTGAGCAGGGTAATAGGCTTCGCACTAAGCTCATCAATCGCCCTTTCCACTTTTATTGCTGGCAAGGAATTGATTACAGCTTCATTATTTTGAATATCTATTTTATTTCTCAATAGGAATAGCGTAATGGCGCGATACATAGCACCACTATCGATATGCGTATAGCCTAGCTCCCTAGACAATTCCTTAGCTAAAGTCGATTTTCCACAAGATGAATAACCATCAATTGCAATATTTATTTTTGGCCTGTACATAAACTGGCGGAAAGATAGGGATAAAATTAATGATTGATATTTTACAGTAACTGTTATAGAAATGAATTGGCAATTTTAGCGAGCTATAGTTTTGATAAATTTTGTATGGTATAATAATTCCAGTAGTTAATTAAAATATGGGCGATGCCTTACAGGCCCGGGCTATACAGGGCTACGCTGACGCTCCGGTACTGGGCTGGCAGGTTATATGAAATTAGATTATCCACTAGCAACACGAACCCGCCAGCCCAGTACAAACCCTTCCTATCCCTATCGCTTTTTCACGATTCAAGATTTACGATTCTCGATTTACGATTGGCTATCGCGATTTATGATTAAAGATTCAAGATTTACGACACTGAATCTGGTTGTATTAACTAGTGAAAGTCTAGCGTCCTTTATCCAGAGTCCAGTGTCTGGTTAAAGTGATTTACGATTTAGTATTTACGATACTGAAGCTGGTTACAGTAACTACATAAAGTCTAGTGTCCATTATCTAGTGTCTAGCGTCTAGTTCAAGCGATTTATGATTAACGATTTAGGATTTGCGAGACTATAGCTGGTTGCAGTAACTAGTTTAAGTCTAGTGTCCAGCGTCTAGTGTCCAGTGTCTTGTTAAAGCGATAGGGATAGCAGTGGATATCCTTTTAGGAGGCTATCGAATAGCAGGATCT
>CAYZQX010000254.1:0-6565 GCA_964480615.1 uncultured Chitinophagales bacterium
CTACTGAACCTGAGCCCGCACAGTTATCGCTATAGTTCAATGAACCTGCTGCTGGCACATCGGCTGCACAAGCATAAGTTGCATTTGCTGGCGCTGCTTCAAATACAGGGTCTGTTGTATCGATAAAAGAAAAGGTATGTACACATTCAATAACCTTATCATCATCCTGCGATATGGTATTTTTAGTATCTCTGGCTGTATAAGTACGTGTTAATTGACCACTACAGTCGTCTCCTATAACTTCATCTTCGGAACTAATTAACACCTCACCACAATTATTAGAATAGGAGATTAATGAATAATCAGGATCAGGGATATCATCTTGACATTCAAAGGCAACCACACTAGGCAATGTGCAGTCGATAGCTAAATCACAACATGCAATTACTGTAACAGTATTAGTGATTGTATAAGATATGAAATTGGCATCTACAACAGTTAGTGTCACTACTTTATCCCCTATGAACGAATAATTCACTTCGTGAGGACCAGCGGTAGTTGCAGTAGCTGGTATAGCTCCAGAACCGAAATCCCAAGAATAGGTAAAGGGTGCTTCACCACCGCTTGTAGCGTCAGTAAATATCACAGACTCAATTAAATCACTACCTACACAAGCTGTACTATAGGTAAAGTCAGCCTGAAAAGCTTCATAGTTAACACCATCAGCATTTACACATTTAGGATCAAAATCATTGGGTTCATTTCCCTGATTTCCTGGACACTCAGATAGTCCGAAAGTACACAATGTACCTGTGCCAGCGTCATTCCAAGCAACAAAAATATTTTCAACATTTATACTTGTACCACAACTCCAACTAAAAGGCCCTGAGCAGGCATTATACACGGGATTAGCAGAATCCAACACCGCTCCATTGTCACACATTGAAATGTCATAAGTGGTACCATCTACATTTAATGTATAGGCATAAGCTAATCCTTGTCTATCGCTGCTCCCACCATTTACAAACTGCACACATACATAAACATCTAAGGTTGTTCCTGATGTACAGCCTTCAATAGGGGTTCCATCTAAGGAGGTTGCTATAAAAGCACCTGATGAACTAACATCATTGGATGTGCAACTATATCCGCAAAGTCTGGAATCAAAACCCAAAACTTGAGGGTCGCTTTGTGCATAAGACATACAAGGAAAAAAATACAACAAATACACTAGTACAGTCGAATAGAACGAAACACTTATCTTCTTCTTAGAAGCAGAAGAATGTTTTACTAATTGATCTCCTGACTCTAAGGCTAATGGAAATAAATAATTAAAAAAAAGGTTGAATTGATTGGCTAGGTTTTTCATAAATAGGTAATTGGGGGTTTGATAATATTTATACTGATTACTCAATGATCAAAATCACCAAATAATGCATAGCAATATTAGAAGTTAAAACAACTGTGTGGGTATAGTAATATTACCCAATATATTAGGTATTAATACGCAAATATTAATAAATTAAGAATTTCAAAACAAGCAAACAATCAATTGTTTTATATATGATATTTGCAATACTTAGAGCTAATAAATTTATACATTGAACAAATAAATCAAAATAACTGATCGTTGATGAAACACCTATAACACCTTATGACAAAGGATTACAGCTTCACTATAAGAACTATACTGCAATTGAATAAGTTAACATATATCAATAAATAATTATGATATATAAAGTTCCGATCATATATATACCCAAATAAATATCATTTCACCATAATAACTAATTTCAAATTTCAGAAATATCTAATTAACTGACTAAAACATAGTAAATTTTAACAATATGTGTACTAATAAAACTAAAGCAAGTAGAGGTTAACACATTCTACATATCCATAAAATAAACACAATATTAAATACCTTTTTATCTGCATTAATAATTCGATCATTACTAAATAAAAAGGCAATTCCTAAAGCTAAAACTGACTTCATTTTAATGATGCTAAAATAGTTTTAAATAACCGTATTGCATCGATGTCTTGGCTGTCAAAAAAGACTTTGTATTATAAAGGACTTTAATGTGAAGGGTGTACTGAAGTTCGCATAATGGCAATCGGGTGTTGCGATAGGGATGCGGAATGGTTTAGTCTTATCCACTGAATCCCCTAACTAATGCAAAGAAAAACATGTATGCCAGTTAGATTGATAAGTTTATAAATAATTGGCATTAAGGGGATTCATTGGATAAGACCGAAACGCAGTGTAGCCTGGAGCAGCCCGGGCCTTTAGGCATCGCCATAATAAATAAATATAGTCACTGAGTTATTTCTAATAACTATGTGCAATTATCTTATTAAGTTCTCAATAAAAAAAATAAATTTAACCACAAATCAAATATTATGTGATGAGCAATTATTAATCACAGTGCTTATAATATAATGTGATTAACGCTGCCTATTACTGGATAACCGCAATGGGCTAATGAAAAGATATGATCAATAATTAACCAAAATTATAACATATACCTAAAGGATAATAACAAGTTAAGATAAATAACTAAGATTATTATTAATTTTGTCACTTATTAGAAACCATTGCAAATGTTAAATTTTAAATCGTCCATCAAAATTATTTCCTATTTTACGATAAGTAAAATAACAATAATCTTTCTTATACTATTAACCACAGTTACAAATGCACAACGCAAACCTGAACCATTGCCATTTCCCGATAGAGATGACTGGGTACAGTCAAAGATGAAAAAAATGTCTTTAGAAGAGAAGATTGGACAATTGATGATGGTAGCTGCATACAGTAGTAAAGATGAGGATCACCAAAAAGAGATTGAGGCTATGATTCAAAGCCAATACATAGGAGGCATCATATTTTTTAAAGGCAGTGCTGAAAAGCAAATCATACAGACAAATAAGTATCAAAAATTAAGCAACATTCCATTGTTTATAGGTATGGATGCCGAATGGGGTGCGAGCATGAGATTAGATAGTCTGATTAATTACCCACGTCAATTAATGCTAGGAGCGATACAAGATGATCGGTTAATTTTTCAATATGGCACACAATTAGCAAAAGAATGTAAGCGACTAGGTGTAAATATAAATTTTGCACCAGTGATGGACATTAATAACAACCCAAACAATCCTGTAATACACGATCGTTCTTTCGGTGAAAACATTGAGAATGTAATACGAAAAGGTATAATGTATCAACATGCACTAGAAGAAAATGGCGTAATGGCTTGTTCCAAACATTTCCCTGGCCATGGAGATACAGATGCTGACTCACACCACACATTACCCACCCTTAACCATTCCATAAAGCGATTAGAACAAGTAGAATTTAAACCATTTATTGCAGCCATTGATAAAGGTGTGGATGCCATTATGGTAGCCCATCTTTCCATACCTGCCCTTGATGATGACATTGTAACTGATACCACCACTGGTACGAAGTTAGCACGTCCTGCTTCTCTCTCAGGGAAAATTATTAATGAACTGTTGAGAAAAGAATTAGATTTTAATGGACTAATCATCACTGATGCACTGAATATGAAAGGGGTTGCTAATTTTTTTCCGCCCGGTCGATTAGAAGTTGAAGCATTAAAAGCGGGCAATGATATTCTCCTCTTCCCACAAAATGTAACAGCTGCAATACGTGCAATAAAAGAAGCAGTAAGAACTAAAGAGATCAAAGAAAAAAAATTAGATGCCCATGTAAGAAGAGTACTCGAATATAAATATGATTATGAACTCTATCAATATAAACCAATAAATCCCAAAAATGCCGTAAAAGACATGACCAACATAGAAGCAAAATTATTGCAAAGAAAACTCATTAAAAATGCGATTACAATTGCTAAGGATGAGAAGGGATTATTACCAATTGATGACCTCACAAAAGCAAGTATCGCGCACATCCTATTAGGCAAAAAACAGGACAATGAGTTTAGTAACACATTAGCACTCTATACAGCGATTGATGAGTATATAATTTCAAAGGAGACAAACAAGAGCGAAGTAGAAAATATAATGAGTACCGCTTGTAACTATTCACACATTATTGTATCCTTACAAGATGTGAATAGAAAAATCACTGAGAATTTTGGTCTAGATACTTCAGTTATCAATAAATTAAACAAACTCGCCAAGACTAACAATTTAATTGTTGTAAATTTCGGATCGCCTTATTTATTGAAATTTATTGATGCGCAGACCAGCATCGTACAAGCTTATGAAAACAATGAACATTCGCAGAGCTTTGCGGCACAGATTATCTTTGGAGGGATGGCAGCTAAGGGTTATTTACCTGTGTCAGTAGGCAAGGATTACAAGTTTGGCAATGGGATAATCACAACAGATACTATGAGATTGCGCTATGTATGGCCTGAGGAGGCAGGTATAAAATCAGCTTATCTTACTGCTATCAATGACATTGCCAATGAGTGCATTGATAAAAAAGCAACCCCAGGCTGTCAAGTATTATTAGCAAAAGATGGCAATGTTTTTTATAATAAGTCTTTTGGATACCATAAATATGACAAAGCCACACCTGTACAAAACAGCGATATATATGATATAGCCTCTATCACTAAGATTGCAGGCACCTTGCCAGTTATAATGAAGCTATATGAAACAGGAGGACTTAACTTAGAGGACAAGTTAGGTAAATATTTTCCTGAGTTCGGCACGACCAATAAATATGATTTAACACTAAAAGATCTCCTCATCCACCAAGCAGGACTAGTAGATTGGATCCCTTTTTATAAAGAGACCATGGAAGGCAAGCCCGATGCACATATATACAAGAATTACAAGGACGAACAATATGCCATGCCAGTGGCTAAAGATATGTATATGGATAAGGCCTATACAGTTGTAATATGGAATAAAATTATCGAATCGCCCGTGGACAAAAAACCAGTGTATAAATACAGCGATCTGCCCTATTTTTTCTTTAAGCGAATTATAGAAAAATTCTATAATCAAAACCTCGAATCCATTGCAACAAAAAATTGGTTAAAGCCGCTTGGTATGAATAACACCATGTACTTAGCTGCTGAAAAAATTCCATTGAATCGCATTGTACCTACTGAAAACGACACCTACTATCGCAAACAATTATTACAGGGTTATGTACATGATATGGCTGCTGCTATGCAAGGTGGAATCGGTGGCCATGCTGGGCTTTTTAGCAATGCCAATGACCTTGCAAAACTTATGCAATTTTTTCTTAACAAGGGGCATTATGCAAGCTATCAATTTTTAAACCCTAGAACAGTCGAACTCTTCACCTCCACCCAAGTATTAGGTAATCGACGTGGCTTAGGTTTTGATAAGCCTGATTTTGAAAAGTCGAGCAATGGACCAACATCAGTAATGGCCTCCCCTAAAACATTTGGGCATACAGGTTTTACTGGCACGTGTGCTTGGGCTGATCCGGAATACAACTTGATCTATATTTATTTATCTAACAGGGTTCATCCAGATATGAATAATAAAAAATTGCAAAATGAGAATATTCGCACAAGGATTATGGATGAACTATACAAAGCAATTAATGACCCTTATATAGAAGCCATTCCTTAAGAAGCTGATTAAATGAAGGCGATTGATGAAGAAGGTTAGTTTTTAAAAATATACCTAGACATTCTTAAAAGGTATCCATGAAATATTTTTAAAATTTTCAATACATTTGAAATAGCACAATGAAGAATAACCTGAATGTACAATCGGTGGAAAACATTTTTCGATGGCTAAGCATTTTAGGCTAGCATCCAAAGTTATTCTGCTCCAAAAGTTAAGGACAGATATAAGTTGTTATTCCATTTACAAGTTACTATCAAAATTATGATCTAAAATTATAAAGCTTAATTTTGGGCTCATGAAAATAGGAATTGTGTGTTATCCCACTTATGGGGGCAGTGGAGTAGTGGCTACAGAGCTGGGCAAGGGATTGGCAAAAAATGGCCATCAAGTCCATTTTATATCTTCACAGGCACCTGCTAGATTAAATTATTTTCAAACAAATGTGTATTACCATGAGGTTAGTTTTCAAAACTATCCTTTATTTGAATACCCTCCCTATGAGACTGCCTTAGCAAGTAAGATCGTAGATACCGTATTATACCAAAAACTGGACATTCTACATGTCCATTATGCGATCCCGCATGCATCGGCGGCCTATCTTGCTAGAGAAATCCTAGCAGCACAAGGGGTTCACATACCCTTCATTACTACATTACATGGCACCGACATCACAATTGTGGGCAAGGACAGCACTTTTAAGCCCGTGGTGGAGTTTTCTATCGAACAGTCTGATGCAGTGACCACCGTGTCCGAAAGCTTAAAAAATGACACGTATGCGAATTTCAAATTGCAAAAAGAAATCACTGTAATCCCCAATTTCATCGACCTTGATTCTTTTCACCGTCAAAACAAGAATCACTTTAAAAAAGCCATTGCCCCAAATGATGAATTTATTCTTATACATACCTCCAATTTTAGGCCTGTAAAAAGGGTTGATGATGTCATTCGCACCTTTGATCTATTGCTCAAAAGAATGCCCGTGAAATTGATCTTAGTAGGCGATGGTCCTGAGCGACAC
>CAYZQX010000255.1:0-6511 GCA_964480615.1 uncultured Chitinophagales bacterium
AATTCAGTAGCTTAAACTTGATACGCAATATGTACCATCTTAGGGGGATACAAAGCTTTCAGATTTTTTGAGCAAACCCTATCTATGTGACATAGTCCTAAGGATTGTTCTATCCCATATTGAAGAGAACCTCATTTGTTTTTCATGAAAAAATAGGGGGCAAAAATATCATGCGAATACCCTAAAGAATTGAGTTCAGCTAAAAACTAAATTTTGCAAGTATAAATTCATTGCGTGTGTTAAAGCATGGTATTATTACATCAGATCGATTGAGCTGTGTTGAAAATTTATGGGCCATCAATAGGTTATAAGTTCCAGCATTAAGCATGCCCTTCAATTTTTTTTCACCTTCCGTATTGTATATATATTGAGTTACTTGTGCATCTGATTTTGTGTCTTCATTGAAGAATAATCTAATTTCAGGGCCAGCATTATAAAGCCCAAATGAAGAATAATAACCATTGTCATTATCACTTGCTTGCATCTTAGGAAGTATATCTACCCATATTATATTTCCACTATCATCCATTTCAATCAATAACACTTCTTCATAATAATAAGAAATTAAATTAGCTGAGAATGGATTAGCTGTGCTCGACATGGAAGTATTGCCACCTATGCCCGTATTGATAGGGGAGGAGCGCACTATTTTAGCATATACTTCGCCTAGTAATAATAGCCCTCCATCTTGTCTTATTTGTAGGCTAGTAGCCTCTAGTAGTTTCATTTTACCCTTGTCAAAAATCTGAGAAATCTTTGCATTCTTTTCTGACAATTTTAAATCCAAATTGTGAAAGTGATTCCCAATTTCCCTCAAGGAATCCACGCTGTATTTTAATGCAAAGCAGCCTTCAATTTCATTTTTTTCATCTCCCTTGTAAAATCCTGCTATGTTAATTGAACGGTCCACCTCATCCTGTTTCATCTTCAAATTTACAAGCGGATGTGCTAATTCACTGATCAACTTATTGTGGCGATAATTGGTAATTGCATTAAATACAAACAAGTTGATACTTTCATAGTTTGGCTTATTTTCAAAAAATGAATAGGCTTCTTTTTTTAGGAGTATATATAAATCACCATTGTGATTAATGACAAAATCGTCGAATAACCATTCCTTTTCCCAAGTTTCCTTAGGACCATTAACCTTAGTCATTTCTCTATTGATTACAAAGGCATCGAATGCGCTATAATTGTCGCCACGTATCTCCAATTTGACGATGGCAAATAAAGTTCTTGCTGCATCACACTTAATCTTGTACTCATAACCCTTGCTGCCAAATCGCCTGTCAAATTCATCGAGTATTGAAACGTCATTATACACATTGAATGATGAGTCAAAGCTAATGGAGCAGAGTAAAGTCTTGCTGTTTTGACGGCTTGTGTAAAATACTATAATTTTATCTTCAATCACAAATACCTCTTGAACTTCAGGTCCTTTGCCTGGCAATACAATTTCTCTTTGCCATATTTGATTGAGATTGGTAAGATCGTATTTGGTGACTTCAAATAAGTCGAAGCCCGCTTTGTATTCTATAAATGCATTCCCTATTTGCCCAGCAATCCCATACCTATCAACACGAGGACTTACGCGATCGGGTTGTGTAAAGGCTAATTGCTGTGCATCAACGAAGCTGCAAGGAATAACAAGTGATAGCCAGAGAGTTAATAATGTTATGGAAGGACAAGAAGCCAAATTATAATTAAATAATTTCATGCACCAAAAATAAACTATTTAATTTACCTGCAGCAATCCAAGCTAGGAGTTGCCATATTTTTGATATACTTTATGATATTGAGAAGAAGCGATTCTGTAGTACAAGAATGGCAAATATTTCTTAAAGAAAACGATCCAGCCCTCTTGGCCAGCTACAATTAGTTCCCGCTTGTTATTGCCTATGAAATGGATAAGCTTGTCGGCAAGTACTTCAGGTGGCATCCCTTTGGCCTGGCCTTTATCCATCTTGCCATGTCTTGTTCCATCCGCCAATACAGCATTGATAGAAACATTGGTCCGCACATATCCAGGCATAGCGATTTTTACTCGTATATTATGAGGCAATAATTCTGTGGCCATAGATTCAAAATAGCCATTGAGGGCGTGTTTAGAGGCAGCATAAGTAGAGGCATAGGGCATTCCCACTTCTCCCATAATACTACTTATTATCAGTATGACACCTGATCCATTTTTTTGCATATAGGGTATCGTGTACTTGGTCAAAGCTACAGCTGAAAAATAGTTGGTCTCCATCATCATTCGTTCAGCTTCTATATCCATATTGACGGCAAGCCCGCGCTGAGCAATGCCACCATTATTGACTAAAATATCAATGCCTTCAAGCAATTTATGTGCAGTTTCCACAGCGGTTTTTAATGTGGCGGCAGCAGTGAGATCTAATACTAATAATTGTGTACTATTAGGACACAAATTATTGCAAATAGCTTGTACTCTTTTTAACTCTGATTCACGGCGTGCTGATATTAATACTTTAGCACCAAGTCTTGCGCAAGCAATTGCTAGGGATTCTCCTATCCCCGATGATGCCCCTGTAATCCATATCTTCTTGTCCCTCAGGCTTGTATTGGCCATAAATAGAATTTTTCTGCTCAAAGATAGTTAAGAAAGTGCTTGGTTAGTCTATTAGTAAAAACTTTTTTTGATGGATTGCAGCTATAAGGATTAGTGAAAAGAGGATATTCAATAGCTAATACCTGCTCAGTCGATGGCTCTAAGGTGGGTAGTATGCAATCGAATAAATTGCATAATTTTGAGAGGCTATTCAAGTGCATATTATACGCTAATAAGAACCTATAATCTTTTGGTGATTATAGAATCCTATTGCGAGCTATTTGCTGGATAAGATTCATTTATTGCGAAGATTTTATACGCCTTGTACTCAACCTATCTTAGCTGCTCTATATTTTACTCAATAGGTTATAAGCCGCACAAGTCCTCAATTCAATAACCTAAGCAATTGGGGTAACAATTGCTGGATAATTGGTGGCATAATTATAAGCTTACGCAATTATTAATAACATTCTATTGTTGCTCAATCAGTTAGGCCTTAGATCAGTCGAAACATGCTTGTATGAAATTTTATTTGACGACCTAAGAGATGATTATAGGATTGCTGATTACCTAGTTATAATGAGCATAACATAACTCAGATACAATTACTTTACAATGCCCATCTAACGCTGCATTATACAATAGGCATTAATTTTCTAGTAACTCCGGGAATCTCCATGATAAGATCCATCCCATAGCAGCTCGCTGGTGTCTGATAGCCTATTTTGTAGTCGCCTGCTAATACTTTTTTGCTAATTAGTAAAGCTGTTAATGCGGTGAGTTTATATCCCTCAGGTGTAACACAATTAGCAGATAAAATATCGTTTCCATTTTTTACTTGACCCCATATATAAGATTTAGCTGTATTGTTTTGCGACTCAGTAGGACCCGCAGGGCGTCGATTGTTCATATACTTTAGTAGATTTTTTGCTAGTGGGAGTTTTAGTAAAAAGCCCATTCGATCCATCCATTTCATGTTATTGACCATTTGTTTGGAAGTCGCCATATACACTCTTATATTGGGTATTTTAGTGGTATGATAGGCTGTGCTAATATCTCCCCAAGGGATGGTTGTACAATAGACGGATTGCTCTGCAAATTCAATTTTTTTAGTGTCATAAGCGGATGGCACTTTAGTAATCTTTCCATTTTTTCTTATGGCACCACCTGTGCCTAGATTTTCGATCGCTGTATTCGCTGTGCCGCGCGATACCCCTCCTCCAGCACTGTAGAAGGCGAGTTCTAATTCAGTAGCATTGGGCATTTTGTCGTGCAGGAAGGCAGCCATACAGTCTGTGGGTACGACATCAAATCCTACCCCTGACATAGCCATAATGCCACGCTCGCGTATAGCGGCATCCATAGTCTTTACACCTTCAAATACGGCTATCTCACCAGTAATATCGAGGTAGTGCACTTTGTTTTTAAGACACTGATCCAAAACATTCTTAAATGTGAGTATAAATGGACCGGCGCAGTGTAGGATGGTATGTACATCCTGTAGATGGTCATGCCATGATTGATCACTGTCCGAGAGAGCAATAACTCTATAAGCTAAATTTAATTCTGTAGCTAAGGCTTTTAATTCCATTTCATTGCGCCCTGCTATTATGGGTTGGATTCCATAATTGATAGCTTCTCTTGCTATCAGTTTTCCAGTATAACCATAAGCGCCTATGATCAATAATTTATTTTTCATTTTATAAGGATTTTCCATTTTTGTTTCCGATTCAAATTTTAATGAGCTAGGAGATGCCGCAATATGTCCTGTGCCCATGCCCATATACGGAGTCTAGTAGCTCAAAGTCCATTATCCATCATTCACTATACAGTAACGCTTTAACAGTCGTTAAAAAATCCAATACTCAAAAATTTTATTGCAAATTTCAAGTATATTTGCGCAAATGATAAAAGACATACCTTTCCTGAAAGTTGAGGACGTATCCATCGCCGTAGCCCCCGCCGAATCAGATATGGGGATACAAATATACAAGGCATATCTCATTAATCATAAAGAGCAAGACCTTCATCACATTATGGTGCGGTGTAGTGGCATGGGCTTGGTTAATGAAGAGAAAATAAAAACTTCGACACTTAGAATACTATTAGATGTAGCACCTAAAGGCCAAGCCATCGCTATTGATAGCTTTCCACAAGAAGCAGCAGGACTATATAATGAATACTGGATAAGCTTTCGTTACAAAGGCTATTTGTACGACAAGAAATTTGTGTTCGTCCCTGAATCCATCGTACCTCAGAATTTTATACACATACCTGCCTTAGAACAAAAAGGGGTATGGATCAAATAAGGCTAGGTGCATAATAACTTCATGCTAAGGTATGCATCCTTCTAAGACTTGCTAGACCCAGTGGAATTAATTTAACTAATTGAAGACACATGGTTCCATCATTTAGGTAAAAGATATTAGCTGGCTTTTGTATCTTAGATGTAAAATGATGGTTAAGGACTCTCTTGTAGGCACACTAATTTTTGCATTTATAATTCTCTGAGGTCTGATGATATTGCTTGATCTTTTGCTTGTATTTCGCGATAGGGATTGTAAGGGTTTAGTACAGGGCTGGCAGGTTCTTTATGCTAGTAGGTGAACTAAATTTCTTATAACCTGCCAGCCCTGTACCGGAGCGTCAGCGCAGCCCTGAAAAGCCCGGGCCGTAGGCATCGCCAAAATATTTTTTCAATAATCATTTAAGCGCATGTAGTATGTACACTTCTCAAGCTAATGTTGCAGGTTAACATTACTTGAGATACAATGTTCAAGCAGGTTTCATACAAGTTCAATTAGCTGATTGATTAGCTCAATACAACTTGGTGTAATATTCATCCGCCATGCGATCGGAATCGAAGAATGGCAATACCTCTTTCATACTTTGTTTTACCATTTTCATCCATTTTTCGGGATGGTCATAGTAGAGTGGCAGGATGACTTTTTCTAACATATCAAAGAAGGCGAGCTCATCTAATTTATCTTTTTGAGCTACAGTGTATTTATCATCGTTTAAGGGTACATAAAAACCATTTTCCATGTGCTTCATAAACTCTGGTATCCAGCCGTCTTGTGTCGAGAAATTAAGTGCGCCATTCATGGCAGCTGTCATTCCCGATGTGCCAGAGGCTTCATGCTTTACACGTGGGGTATTGAGCCATGCATCAGCACCACCTTTAAGCAGCTTAGAAAGACTAAGTTCATAGCCTGTGAGGATGCTCAGTTGTGAATAATTTTTGGACAACTTTACGATGTCATTAAAGGTGTCGATCGCCTGCTGATCATAAGGATAAGGCTTGCCTGCCCATACGAGTTGTATAGGATACTTGCTGTGTTCCATTAGGTGGTCAAATCGCTCCTTGTGCAACATAAAAAGATCTGCACGTTTATAGCCTGCAAAGCGACGTGCCCATACAAGTGTAAATACATTTTCATCAAATATTTTTCCCTGCTGATCGGCAACGACCTTGAACAAATTGCGTTTTAATAATTTCTTGCGAAACTGCATGTGCTTAGTATCATCCTTGCCCATGGCAAAATACAATTCTTCATCGGCCCAATATTTTTTGTTTTGTGAATTGGTAATGTGAATGATGGGACATATATCGCTGTGATCCTTCCACATTTCACGGCTTACATCGCCGTGTAATGCTGATACTGCATTAGAAATATGTGAAAGCCTCAAGGATACTAAGGAGTGATCAAATACATCCGTTTTAACACCTGTAATTGTTTTGATGGTTTCTGAACTTGACTCACCAAAAAAACTCATTTTTTCTAACTGTGCCAAACTGTTTTTTGGGTTGCCAGCCTCTTCAGGCGTGTGTGTTGTGAACACCATTTTTTCCTTTACTTTATCCACGCTTTTAAACTTATCATAGAGATAAAAAGCGGCTGGAAGTCCATGGCTTTCATTGAGGTGGTATATGTCAGGTGT
>CAYZQX010000256.1:0-6501 GCA_964480615.1 uncultured Chitinophagales bacterium
CGATAGGGATGCGGAATGGTTTAGTCTTATACACTGACTCCCCTCACTGATGTCTTAGCTAAGCAAAGTCTATATGAACAGTAGAATATATATATATTAATACAAAAGGAGTCAGTGTATAAGACCGAAACGAAGTGTAGCCTGGAGCAGCCCGGGCCTTTAGGCATCGCCAACCATTCATAATATTGAGTTGTTGATGATGAACTAGATCACCGCAAGTAATTAATAATACCATGACTTGCGATACAAATTTAATCGCATACCAGCCATTATGCAGTGGTTATCAAAAGTGGATTCCATTTGTTTCAAATAATAATAATCGAGGTATAGGTTTAAATTATGTTTTAAAAGATAGCTAATTATCAAGTGGCTATTCATTAGGCTAATTTTATATCCTTGTAACAACTGATTTTCAGTGGGACTGTATATGGATTGCGAAGATTGAAATATATCGCCACCGGCATTTTCATAGCCCACTGTATCATATCCTTTTGCCTGATACAATAGGCGAGCATTAATCATCCATTTTGCATGTGGCTTATAAGTTATATCCAGTATGGCCTCTTGGAAATTAGCACCTAATGGATGCGCTAGTGGCAGGTTATAATTAGAATAATTTACATTGGTATTAAAATGAGCATAGGTATAAGGCCTGGCTTGATTGTATTCGACTTGCAAATCAAAATGCGAAATTCCAAATGCATCGATGTACTTAGCCCCTAACTGAAAACCATATTTCACGCGCCAATCACCATTGCGGGCAGTTATTCCCTCCCAGCTAAACTCATCCATTATAAATTGACCATAGAAGAGCGCATTTTTTCGAAGCAAGTATTTCCCTGTAAGCCCAAGGGCTACATTATCAGGGCTTCCCAAATTATGTTCGACCCAGCGGTAAAAAATGATAGGGTTAAGGTAACCTAATTCAATGCCACCATTTTTTCTATGCGCTATTACTGATTCAAAAAGTCCAATATTTAATCGCTTCGTAATATTGATTCCCAGGTGATGTATGGTCATCATTTTTTTATCTAGTGAAGTATCCGCTAAAGTATTGAATTGGACAGTAGGCTGTAGCCATAAATTGGTATATTGCAATTTCCATACCTTGGTCTGCACTCTTAGAAATGGCATGGTATTAGAGTAATCGCTCAATACCATCGACCTTAAACCATCACCAATAAATTGCTTATCATGACCCAAAGAAATTTGTATTTGTTCGATGGGAGAAAAGCTTATGTGTCCACGCGCTCTAAAGAAATCAAAACCTATTTGCTGATCGGCATAAAACGGCTTATAGCCAGCAAATCGCCCTTCATAAGGCAAGGCATTGTGCTGTGGGACAAAATTAGGAACGACAATTTGATTGTCCATAATGACCGTGTAGAATCCTATTTTCTTAGCGATATCACCACGCACTTCAATACCACGAGAATTTACAAGCAGCATGTTTTCATTATTCAATTGCTTTCCCACTGCCCATTCTAAAACTGGATTCACTTTGAGCATAAAATCAGCAGTCCTGACTTTATAAAAATCAGCGGGGTACTTATAGAAATACTTAAATAACTTTCTTTTTGAAGGTAGCTCACCTTTTTCTTCCCACTCGTAATTGTCTTTAAAAATATAATAAATATCCATCCGATCAGATGACTTGAGCATGAGTCCTGCCGTATCAGCATAGCTTGCCATCTTAGTAATTTCTTGACGGGCTATGGGGTATATTGTAGATTGATAGATAGTAGAAAGTTGACCTGTCTTCATCTCGAGCCGCTCAGCTAACTTATTAGCAGGATGATCGATAGGAAGTAAAGCAGACTGAGGTACTACTTTATTATTTAGCAGTATAAAGGCACAGCTTAAAAAAATGTATTTAATCATAAAATAATTTTATTGACCTGGTGGATAGTCACAAGTAGCTTGATCCTTTAGGCATTTCCATCATCGTTATTTTTTGCGTCATAGAGTAAGCTCAACTCTACTCATTAAATTTGCAATGGAATATTGCTTGCTAATTACCAGTTATTGAATTGAACGGAGAAATTGATGGCTAGTTCTTAGTGCATACTGCTGTCGTTCCATTTTGCGTTGCTGTAAGTTCATGGCTGTCTTGGAAGGCATCCAATTCTTCTTGATCTTCGGCACAAAGCTCTTCACTTACAGCCACTGGAACACCATTATTATCATAGGTGTATTCACAAGTCATACAAGTTTGACAACTGCTCCAAAGCAATATCAAGGTGCTAAAGAAAATAATACTTTTTTTCATTCTGATTTGAAATTAATTTTATTAATAATGGATTAATGCTCCCTGGTGGTTAATGGTTAATTTATTATGATCGGCATATTCAACCCTTCCAATAATTTGAGCTTCGATCTCATAAGATTTGGCAATTTGTATAAGGTTTAAAGCGGTGTTTTGATCCGTATATATTTCTAATCGCTGCCCCATATTAAATACCTTAAACATTTCTTGATCATTGGCATTAGATTCGGATTGTATTAATCTGAAAACGGGTGGGATGGGTAATAGATTGTCTTTGATTATATGCACATTATGAACGTAGTGCAAAACCTTGGTTTGACCTCCTCCGCTGCAATGAATAATGCCGTTGATATTCTTAGGATCACATTCGGAAAGAATGGTCTTTATTAGTGGCAAATAGGTCCTTGTAGGCGACTGGAGGAGTTCTGCTACGGAGTAGCCTTCGAAAGAATCATCAAGTCTCCTGGAGCCCGAATAGGCCAGTTCTTGAGGTATGAGATTGTTGTATGATTCCGAATATTTAAGCGCATAGTAATTCGACAATACATCGTGTCGAGCAGAGGTAAGGCCATTACTGCCTATTCCACTATTATATTTAGATTCATAACGAGCTTGGCCATAAGATGCGAACCCCACAATAACTTGTCCTGAGGAAATATTATTGACGATTAGATTATCAAGCCTCATACGTGCAAAGGTGGTATATCCCACATCGATGGTTCTCACAATATCCCCAACATCGGCAGTTTCGCCCCCTGCAAGGTGTAGGTTAATATTGTATTTACTCAGCAAATCGCTCGTGTCTTGTAAACTCTGAATGATCGCAGAAATAACCTCACCAGGAATCAAGTTTTTATTGCGTCCAATGGTTGATGATACGATAATATTGTCCACACAGCCTACACAAGCCATATCATCAATATTCATAATCAATGCATCGGTTGCGATATCCCTCCACACATCCAAATTGCCTGTTTCCCGCCATATCAAATAAGCTAAAGAAGTCTTAGTTCCAGCTGTATCAGCATGCATGATATTGCAGTAGTTGGGATCACCAGCGACTACATCAGGCAGTATTTTACAAAAGGCGGATGGAAATAATCCTTTATCTAAATTCTTAATGGCTTTATGAACATCCTCCTTACCAGCAGAAACACCTCTTAACAAATATCTTTCATCCATACCCAAAACTTGTTTTTTTACAATACCTTAAAAGTTGTTCTCCTGTTTTCTTGGTGCTTTTCTTCAGGACAGTTCACATTGTCACTGCAATTATTAACTAATAGACTTTCACCATAACCTCTAGCAATCATTCTCGTTCTATCAATACCTTTGGTAACGAGATAGTCCACTACACTTTGTGCTCTATTTTGAGAAAGGGTTAAATTGTATTTTGCTGTTCCGCGGCTATCCGTATGCGAACCCAATTCAATATGCAGATCTGGATTTTCAGTAAGTGTAAGAGCCAATTTATCCAATACTGGTTTAGCATCACTCCGTATGGCATAAGAATCCAAATCATAATAAATATTAGGCAATACAATTTCTTTTTGTCTAAATATTTTATCCAAAACAATTTGAGTATTTACAACAAAGGTATCTTTTGATTCCTCAATGGCCCCCTTGGAATTGAGCGTAATTCTTTGTGTAAAATAACCATTTTTTGATATTGTGATTTTGTATTCGGAGTTAGCTTCTATGATACTTGTGAATTTTCCACTTTCATCAGTTACAGTTCGATCATCGATTCTGCTCGACAAATCCAATCCCAAAATTTCCACGAGTGCTTCAGTGGATTTTTGATCAGCTAATAAAGTTGATTTTGGATCTTCTGCATCCTTATAAGTTTTTTGTTTTACCGTCCCTTTTAGTATATAAACAACTTGATTTTGAGGTATTAATTCAGATGTATCAATAATCTCAGGTTTGGGATACCCTTCGATAAATGCATATATGTCATCATTGCCGCGGCCACCATTTCTCGATGAAGTGAAGTAGCCCATGCTTTGGACTTCATCAATCATATCTTGTGGAGGAGCTGGAATGAATATTAATCCAAAATCATCCGCAGGGGAATTCATTGGGTATTTTAAATTCTCTACATCAGTCCATTTCTTGCCATTTTTTTTAGCTTTAAAAATATCGAGCCCACCCATACCAACATGACCATTTGAAGCGAAATACAACAAACCATCAATACCTATATATGGAAATCCTTCATAAGCACTGGTATTAATTTCAGGGCCTAAATTGCGGACATTTGTCCACGCCCCATTTTTATATTCAGCCATATATATGTCCTTATCCCCTACTCCATCAGGTGAGTTAGCGGAGAAATACAAATTCTTGCTATCCATGGTTATGAATGGCTGTCCTACATTGATTGAATCAGATTCAAAAAGTTGGATACGCTCGGGTTCAGACCATGAATCATCTGTAAATTGTGATTTATATATTTGACAATAATCGTTTCGCTTGCCATCGGATCCACATCGTGTAAAGTACATAGTCTTGCCATCAGCAGTAAAGCTACAAGTACCTTCATTATAGGGTGAATTTATTTTTGCACCAATGCTATTTACACCTGAAAGCTGTTTATAATCGATGAGATTAGAGATAAAAATATCTGCATGCTTTTCACCTGTCCATCCATAATTATCTTGGCCCAATGCATCTTTTCTAGCGGAGGAAAATACAAACTGATTGTTGCCAAACAATACTGGGGCATAATCTGATGAAGAAGAATTGATATCTAAATTGGTCAATTGATGTGGTGTAGGCTTTGCTTTCCATTCTATTGATTGCATAACGCTGTTCAATTGTTTCTTTCCAAAAGCTCTTTCCACTGGAAAGGACTTTACATACCTTATAAATAATTTTTCCGCTTCCTCATATTTGCCATTTGCTTTAAGCATCAAACCATATTTGTACATCATGGGTGCATCACCAGATAAATCCATCGCTTTTTTATACCATTCCTCAGCTTTATCAGTTTTATTATTGAAACGATAACATTCGCCGATCTTATAAGCAATCTTTGCTTGTTCTTGTAAGTTTTTTTCGCTCTTATAAGCATCTTGTAAAAGCCCTGCAGCTATATCATATTGCTTATTTTCATAGGCGGTTTCAGGGGTAACGACTTCAAAAATTTTATGTAGATTGCTACAACCAGTTGAATGCAATAGGAAGACAATAATAAATGCAATATTATATAGGAATGTTATTTTTTTCATTGGGATTCTAGCTGCAAATATCATTTATTTTTTTATTTAACGTTCGGTTAGCAATGATATTATATTGTTAAAATGGACGCTAATCGTGTCATTACTATTAATTCACGCATTTTATTATTCATTATTATCTAATGAGCTACTAATATTTTTTTGGTAATTTCCTGATTGCCTTGTTTGAATCTCAGATAATAGATAGCATTAGGCAGGGATTTGAATACTCCTGAAGCGGAAAAATAACTTGTAAAATTAGTAGTATGCCACAGCTCTTGCCCATTTATGTTAAATATACTCAGTTCGTATTTTTTATTTTGATGCCCCATTATACGCATTTCTAAATCATTATTAACTGGATTTGTGAGTTGTATCTCTATAGCAGGTTCATCATTCAATTGATTAATTCCTGTGGCTATTGGTTTATTATGAAATACACCATTACCATGAGTGGCTACTACCAGTTTGTCATCATAAGGCCTATAGGCCATCATATTGATAATATTATATCCTATTAAGTCGGCAGAAACTAAGGACCATACCGTATTGTTTCCATCTAACACATCAGTAGTAAAAAGACCTACGGAAGTTCCAGCATAATAGGATTTTTCACCAACTGTGTTTTCTCTAATTGTTACCCATATAACTGAAGGACCATTACCAGTACCATTGCTATTTTGTTCCAAATTACCACCAACATCGATCCAATTAATTCCCCCGTCTGCTGAATAGAAAAGACTCTTTACATTATAGTTGCTTATGGACACTAATAATTCCTCGCTATTAAACTCATTGTAAGATATGCTGCTAATGTAACCGCTACCCATAGCACCATTAGTTAACTCTGTCCTTATAGCAATTGAATCTTGGTTGGCATTTTCCATTTTATAAAGCCTTCCAAAATCGGTTCCGTAATATACAGTATTTGGTTGCGCTGGGTTGATGGTAAGACAGGTTATGGATCCTCCTGACAATAAATTTCCAGAGCTCACTGCCGACCCTGGAACTTCG
>CAYZQX010000257.1:0-6477 GCA_964480615.1 uncultured Chitinophagales bacterium
TAGCGAGGAGTATAGCGTAAAACCAAGCGATAGCGCAGGTTCTTGCTACCTTTAATAAATTAATATTTCACAAGTAACCCGGGCCTTTAGGCATCGCCATGATCACATAACTTTATATTATTAGTGGGTTTTTGCATTGCATTCTCTGAACCTTGATAATTGTTGTTGCAGGTTAGATGATGTATGAAATATTATCAATAGGTAAAATATAAATACCAGTGTATATTAATGCTAATAGCCATTCAATAGTCGAAGAGTGCAACTGCTAAATTAGTTGCTTTTATTGTACAGGTATGCTATCAATATTAGGAAATTGGATTCAGATTAATACTATAAATTGTATATGAGTTTTGTTCCCTTCCAAAATAGAACTTATCCAATACTTCATATATATTATTGGCTCTAAAATAGGAAGTGTGCAGCGTGTTGTTACCTATCAATGCCCATTGTAAGGTATAAGAAGATTCTTCCTTATATTTATTGCCTACATATTCACACATTTTTTGTAATGCATCCACCTTATCAGTACCCATATTGCTATGAAGAAGGAATGATTGCTCATGCTTGGGGTTGATGGTTATGAGTTGTAGTTTTATCTGTCCATTTTTATCTTGAAAATTAAAAACTACATGCTCGGATTGCATGCCTAATGATTTGATTATTTCATTTTGTAATTTGGCTATTTCAATATTATTGTCTTGCATAATTAATAGGATTTAATTTAATAGGCATTATACATTTGTGTTACCACATTGAAAATTTCCTTAACACTCTGTAAATCAGAATTGTATCTTTTTTCTAGATACGTTGAATCTTTTTCTTGTAGATTATTAATGAGGACATTCATCCTTGGCAGCATATTGGCTTTCATCTCTTCATAAAATAAAGTATAAGCTTCTTTTGATTCGCCTGAATCAAATTTTAAGGAGTCTATGATTATGTGATTTTTCATGATCATTGTAGCACCTTTGTATAAGTTAATCAGGGTATCTAATTTAGAATCTTGCCTTTTCTGACTGAGTTCTGATATGACTTTTTTGAAATTTCTCAGGTCAGAACGCATATTCATTCTCAACTGGCCATCAGGTTTTTCGAGTATTAATTTCCGCTCATAAGGATAAGCAAGCTCTACTAAGGTATCATTAAAAGCGATTTGTTTGTTGTAAAATAAGTACGCATAATTTTTAATCTTTCCTTCTATATTTTTAGCACCCAAAAGGTTGTCACTTTCATAGGCTTTGGAATCAAAATATGTTTTGTACTGATCGGCTAATCCCATAGTCTTAAGTATGTGATCATCTAATTCTTTGACTGAATTGAAGAGGTATTTTTTTTCACTATCATCTACGAATTTTGCCTTTTCATTAGCTGATGCAACTAGCTTTAATCCCTCTTGAATATTGTAATCAATGGGAACAGGATTGTACCTCAAGTCATTTCTATTACCTGATTCATAAGCCTCACGTTCGCCAATAAAAAATCGCAAGTACTTGTAGAACTCATCGTAACTGGCAACCATTTGATTGGCTTCACCCATTAATAAGTTGTAATACCCTATTCGATTAAGTGTTTCTTCTCGTTCTTTTTCAGACATTTTTTTCATGCTGATTTTATCATCATTCATATTGCCCTCGCTTGCTGATTTCGTTTGACAAGAAGCAGTAAAAATTATTGAGAGACTGAACAAAGCATGAAGAATGGTAACACTAAGTTGTGGTAGCAAAAAATTATTCCATTTTATCATATAAGGATTGACATGTTTTTTATTGTTGAAAGATACAATTACTTAATAGCTGATAAATTCTGTGAGCTGCTTTTCAATAACATTCATAGTAGGCTGATGTTCGAGCAATTTTGTTTCTTGATTAACCAATGAATTAATGGAAGAAAATGGCAATTTATTGGGCATTACTTCCATTTTTAGGTAATTTAAACAATTAGTTAAGACATCTAATCCTCTGAGGCATCCTGCCCGACCGTCTGACACTCCAGTAAGACATGCTTTTTTGTTATACCAGCATTGTTTTACATCGCTCATATCGATCATAAGTTTAAGAGCACCTGGTAGCATGCCATTGTATTCAGGTATAATAAAGATAAATTTATCGGATGGAATCAAGTAAGTATTTTGCAATCCTAAAAAATGCTCAGATTTCACATTGTAAAAATCATCATTAAAATCAATACTCCCGAGCAGATTTAGAGGAAAAATTTTATAATCAATTGATTTATCCTTAAGGACGCTTGCATAATAGCCAGCTATTATTGCTGTCATACTGTTAGGCCTATTCGTACCGCTAATTATTGTAATCATATAATTTGGGGTGTAAATATAGCTATTTTATATTAAAAAATTGAAGAGATTGCCATTCTAATTGCTTTGAATTTTACAATTTGTGCTAACTTTTGTATCTTCGCACTCATTTTAGTGATCTATGTATAACTTTACCTATTACGGTCATTCTTGTTTTAGCGTTGAAATAGCTGGAAAGATATTGTTATTCGATCCATTTATCAAACCTAATAAACTTGCAGAAAACCTTGATTTTGAATCGATAAAACCGCATTATATTTTTGTTTCTCATGGTCATTTTGATCATATTGCCGATGCAGTGGAGTTAGCTATCAATTCTAAAGCTAAGATTGTAACAAATTTTGAAGTAGGTAGCTGGTTAGAAAAGAAAGGATGTGAAAATGTTCACACCATGAACCACGGTGGATCATGGCTCTTTGATTTTGGAATGGTAAAAATGGTTAATGCTATCCATAGCAGTATGCTTCCCGATGGTGCTTATGGTGGAAACCCTGCAGGATTTGTTATTAGCACAGATGAATTTAGCTTTTATTATGCTGGTGATACCGCGCTGACGATGGATATGAAGTTGATAGGAGAGGAATTCCAACTTAATGTTTGTGTACTACCAATTGGCGATAATTATACAATGGGGTTTCGCGAAGCAGCTAGATGTTCAGACTTTGTGAATTGCAATAAAGTGATTGGCGTTCATTTCGATACATTTGGATTAATTAAAATCGATCATAACCAAGCACTTAACTATTTCGCTGAACGTGGAAAATTGCTCTTGTTGCCCCATATTGGTGAAACAATAAATTTATAGGTAGAGTCAATAAATTTCCTAAACTTAAAATAAATAAATAATAATAATATGGGCAAAATAATTGCCATTGCTAATCAAAAAGGTGGAGTTGGAAAAACCACAACTGCTATTAATCTCGCCTCAGCATTTGGCGTGCTTGAGTACAAAACCTTGCTAATTGATGCCGATCCGCAGGCTAACTCAACCAGTGGCCTTGGCGTAAATCCTCAAAGTGTTACCCAGGGCATTTATGAATGTCTTTACGAAGAAAAATTCATGCCTGAAACTGTTCTTGAGACGAATAGCCCGCAGTTATTCCTATTGCCTGCCCATCTCGATCTTGTAGGTGCTGAAATTGAATTTATCGAACGCAATCAGCGTGAAATGATCATGAAAAAAATGCTTCAGGAAGTTAAGGATGATTATGATTTTATAATCATCGATTGTTCACCTTCCTTAGGCTTAATTACTGTTAATGCCCTTACAGCAGCTGATTCAGTCATCATCCCTGTACAGAGTGAGTATTTTGCACTAGAAGGATTGGGCAAATTGCTCAATACAGTTAAAATAATTCAAACAAGACTCAACGAAAATTTACAAATTGAAGGTATATTGCTCACAATGTATGATGCACGTCTCAATTTATCTAACCAAGTGGTACAAGAAGTAAAAAAGCATTTTGATCAACTGGTGTTTGATACAGTAATTCATCGCAATTCAAAGATCAGTGAAGCACCAAGTACTGGTCAAAGCGTAATTATGTATGATATTCAAAGCAAAGGGTCAATAAATTATATTAACCTAGCAAAAGAAATATTAATAAAAAATAAGTTAAGTTTGCAAAAAGCCGTATGAGTATTCCAGCAAAAAAAGATACAAAAAGCCAATTAGGAAAAGGTATTGGAGCCTTATTATCAGGAATCAGTTCTGACTATACGCTTACTGCTGAACAGCAGGAAAAAAAAGAAACAGCTGCGGCTGTTAATCTAATACCTCTTGCTAAGATTAAGGCTAATCCCTACCAACCAAGAACTGAATTTGATGAGAACGCCTTGATGGAATTAGCTACCTCTATTGAACAACATGGCATAATTCAGCCCATTACCTTGCGTAAGCTAGGGGAGGATGAATACCAGATCATTTCAGGAGAAAGAAGATGGCGTGCCTCTAAGTTAGCGGGGCTCAAGGAAGTGCCCGCTTATGTCCGCACTGCCGATGACAATACCATGCTTGAAATGGCCCTCATAGAAAATATTCAAAGAGAAGATCTCAATGCCATTGAAGTGGCACTGAGCTATCATAGGCTGCTTGAAGAATGTGCCATTACACAAGAACAATTATCCGATAGAGTAGGGAAGGATCGCTCTACAATCGCTAACTATCTTAGGCTTATAAAATTACCGCCTGATATTCAAAAAGGATTAAAGGAACGCAAATTGACAATGGGTCATGCTCGTGCTATTTTGGGAACCGATGATATCGCAATCCAATTGATGGTGTATAAAGAAGTGGTGGAAAAAGGTCTTTCAGTAAGAGCAGTGGAGTCACTCGTGAAAGAATATCAAAAACCTAAATCCAAAACCAATAAAGTGGAGGGATTATTGCCTCCTGCCTATAAGAAAATTCAAGATAACTTATGTTCCAGGTATGAAACTAAAGTGTTGCTGAAAAGAAAAACAGATGGCAAGGGTGAAATTACAATCCCATTCTACAATGACAATGACTTAAATAGAATACTCGAAATTCTAGAAGGATCCGAATAATATCTATTGTCTTCATTGTATCGGGTTTTTATGATATGCTTGTGCTATTCATTCTCGTTATAAGATCTAGAGATCTTGCCGTTTATAGCTATTAATAATTCTCTTGTGAAGATTTATAATTTATCCATTCTTATTGTTGAATTATTAAAAGAGAATCAGTTAATGTTCTTCAATAAGTGTAAGATTTTGTCGATTAACATATTCACCTTTATTACTTTATTGCTAATACTTAGCTCAATCAATTCATTGAATGCTAAGGATCATTGTTTTTTTAAGCGCCATTTTGCACTTGAACTACACGATAATATAAAGGATGATTTCTACGCCAGATCTCAGGTTGATACAACAGGCGCAAATGTATTCAAGTCAGATTCCATTCTCACTGAAAACAACTCTATCCTAATACCCAAAGATTCTTTGGCTATTGCAGTAAAAGATTCGCTGCTGGCGGATACTATTTCTAAAAAGGAAAGTATAAAGCCAGAGAAATTGCTCTATCGCAGTCTCCTTATTCCTGGCTGGGGACATGTTGCACAAAAGAAATATTTAATGGCCAGTGGATATAATATTGCCTTGGCTGGTTTTATTACATCGGAAGTATATTTTAATAAGAATTATAATCAACTTACCACAAAACTCAATAATAACCTCCTCAATATCAACAGCTCACAAGAGCATATACAAAATCTTGTAAAGTATAAAAATCGTGCGCATCAATTGAGAAGATTGTCCATTGTATCTGCCATTGCCACCTATAGTATTCAAGCCATTCATGCTTTTACGATTGCTAAAGTGGGCCAGTCCACTGTTGTTCATAATCCTACTAAAGCAGCCTTTAAATCAGCCGTGTTGCCCGGCTGGGGCCAATTATATAATCAAAAATGGTGGAAAATTCCGATCGTATATGCAGGATTAGGGACGTCGACCTATTTCTTAGTGACTAATCAAAATTTTATTATGGACATCAATAAAGAAATCGTTCGACAGCGTGCTGGCATGACACCTTCCTATACTTCCGTTTTCTATAACTATAATGAATCAAGATTGTTTTTACTCAAAGATAGAGCTGCTAGAAACCGTGATATTAGTGCGATTTCATTAGTGCTAATTTATCTATTAAATATTGTGGATGCTGTGGTCGATGCACACCTTTATGACTTTAGTGTTGATGATGATTTGAGTATAAATTTTACACCAAGCCTTTATAATTTTAATACTGATAAATTATATGTTCCTAGTGATCGATATTTGTATAATCACACAATGGTTAAGAATGATTTTTTGCCGCTTAACTGGCAGTTGCGCTTAACAAAAAAATTCTAAAAAATAGATCTTATGAAATTGTTGTTAATTGGCTATGGAAAGATGGGAAAGACCATTCATCATCTTGTAAATACGCAGTTTCCAAATCATAAAATAGTTGGTATGGTGACTGCCAAAGATAAGGATTTATGGCATACCAATATTGCTGACCAGCCCGATGTTGCTATCGAATTTACCCATCCCGATCAAGTTGTTAGCAATATTGAAAAATGTGTAGCACATGATATTCCACTAGTAATAGGAACTACAGGCTGGTATGATAAATTCGAGGATATGAAAAAGCTTGTCATAGA
>CAYZQX010000258.1:0-6464 GCA_964480615.1 uncultured Chitinophagales bacterium
CCTCCCCCTTAAAATTGCTACTGAAATTAGCATAAAATACTAATTCGTATTCGCTGCTATCTTGCAAGATGGTTAAACTGTTTTGGCTAAGTATTATGGTGTCCTCGTCGTCCCATACTTTTACAATAGCATCTTTTACAAAAAGATTGGTGGAGGCAGTAAAATCATTTGTGCCATAGTATGGAATATTGCGTGTGAGTATAACAATAGGTATTGAGTCTTGATAGATGCTTCCCTGTACGATGATCAAATCTTCAGGAGCTGGCAAGTCGATGGTGATCTCTTTTTCACATGAAAATAAACTGATGAGCATCATTACTGTTAACGAGCCAAGCATTAATTTGGTTATATAATTAATTGAATATTGTAGCATGCGATTATTTATTTTGTTTCGGTTGGGTTAAGGTTATTATTCGCAAAATTCTATTAAAAACTAAAATTCCAGGTAAGCGATGGAATGAGTACAAACATTGAGAATTCATAAGCCTTATTCGTAATCGATAAATTTGTAAAATCAATTTCTGAATCGGTGTAGATAAAATATACATTCTTTCGGTTGTATAAATTATAAATGGATAGGTTAAAGCTCTGCTCGAATCTTTTGCGTTTTTTAGTAGGCGTGTAAGTAACTGAGAAATCGGCGCGATGATAGGGTTTAATCCTATATGTATTTCGAGGTGTAAACACTTGTCCTACTTGATCGTCTATTATAAAGAAAGATTGAGGGAGGGTGATCGCATTGCCAGTGGCATATACAAATATCAATCCCATATCCCATTTCTTAGCGATCTTATAGTTTAATGCCACTGATAAATCGTGTCTGCGATCGTACTTAGGTACAAATACTTTACCATCATTTAGGTCAGGAAATGTTCTATCCGTTTTAGAGAGTGTATAACCTACCCAGCCATTAAATTTCCCCACTGATTTTTTTACGAATAATTCTAATCCATAAGCTTTGCCTTTGCCAAACACAAAGCCATCTTCAATATCCTTGCCCAAGTCAGGGATATAACTTTCAGAATACTCAATTTGATTTTTTAACTCCTTGTAGAAAACTTCTGCACTGGTCTCGTATTTATCTTGCTTAAAGTTTTGAAAATAACCTAAAGAATATTGCCATCCTTTTTGTGGTGCAACGATGTTAGAACTTGGAACCCATAAGTCAGTTGGCAATGTACTACCACTATTGGTAACAAGATGTATGTATTGTTGATTATAAGTTACACCTGTTTTAATACTAGAGGTGCTGTTAATCTTAATCCTAGCATTCATCCTAGGCTCAGGGCCAAAATATGTTTTGATCAATTCACCTTTGTTATAGCTTAGCGTATCAGCGATAGTGCCAGTACCAATTATCTTAGTGGAAGGCCCTACTTGATTGAACATTGAAAATCTTAAGCCTATGTTGATTCTTAACCAGTCTGTAAGATCCATTTCGTCTTGTCCATAGATTGCTGATTCGTGTGCATATTTTTTAAATGCTAGCTCGGGGAATTCCTGATCGCCCGCACTTCCACTGCTGCTATTGGGTATAAATGTGTGAAAGGTATAATTGCCACCAAATTTAATTTTGTGTTTGGGTGATGGATAATAGTCCCAGTCAGCTTTGAGGTTGTAGTCTATGATACCACTGCTCACTGTGAATACAAAATCATCTTGTGCTCCTTTAAATTTGAATTTGTAATCATTATATACAGCTGATACATTCATAAATAATTTGTCATTGAATAAGTGATTCCATCTCAGGGTAGTTGTAGCATTTCCCCAAGGAATATTGAGATTGGTTGATCGCTCTGCTACATTGAATGTAAATACATCTCTACCAAAATATCCACTGAGATAAATGCGATCTTTATTGGATATTTTATAGTTGATTTTAGTATTGAGATCATAGAAATAATAACCTGTTCCCTTAAAGTCTGTTTTGTTGATATATGGCGTGGCAAGTTCAAATGCATAAGTTCTTCTACCTGATACTATAAAGGATGCTTTGTCTTTTTTTATTGGTCCTTGTATGGTTAGTCTTGAAGCTATTAGACCTATACCGCCATCTACTTGCCATTCTCTATTATTGCCTTCGTTCATAGATACATCGAGTACCGAACTCAATCGCCCACCGTATGCTGCTGGCATACCACCTTTTATAAGTGATACGTTTTTTATAGCATCCGCATTGAATACACTAAAAAAACCAAAGAGATGCCCTGTATTATACACGATGGCATCATCAAGCAATACTAGGTTTTGATCGGGACCACCGCCACGCACATAAAATCCGGTTGTTCCTTCACCAGCATTTTGTACACCAGGAAGTAATTCAATGGTTTTCATAAGATCTACTTCGCCCATAAATGCAGGTAGTGACTTGATTTTTTCGATACCCAGATCTATCTTGCCCACATCGGTACTATTGATGTTTTCATCGGCTCTCGTTGCCATTATAGTTATTTCTTCCAGTATTGCCTCTGTACTTTGCATTTCTATATCTTTGGTTAAGTCTTTGTCTAATTGTATTTTTATCGTTTGACTAACATAACCAAGATAGTTAATCGTAACATTGTATTCTCCTTTAGGCAATGTAAGACTGTAAAAGCCATATATATTGCTTACTGCTCCTTGATTGGAATTGTCCTTGTTTACAATTGTAGCGCCTATAAGACTCTCCCCATTCGACTGATCGCGTATATAACCGCTAAGCGTATGCTTGGCCTCTTGCGCCTTTGATTGGCAATACAATGCCCTAGGTGTAACCCCTCCTATAAGCATAATGGCTATTGTAAGCAGGTGGATGAATTTCATAGAGTTGATCTTTATTTTATTTGTTAACGGGCCGCAAAAATAATCATTGTAGGATCATAGTATGGGGAATTAATGTTATTTTAGGATTATTTGTTTGGCCCCACGTCCTCATTTGCCGATAGTTTTAATAAAAAATGGGTTAATTAAGCTATAATCACCTTGCTTAATTGGTACCTTAAGAATGAGTATATTTCCTGCTTTTGTTTCATTAATTTACTTGGTTTTCTTATAGCTCATCAATAGATAGAATTGACCTTTATAGAGGTGCGGGACTCAAACGATCTGTAATTTTTCTATAACTTATAATGATGAAATTAGGGCGATGCCTTTCAGGCCCGTGCTCTCCGTTTGTACTCCTCACTCGTACCTCGTTGCGCGGTACCACTACGATCACTATCGCGAGTACGAGGGGCTATTAGTTTAATGGATTGCAATATATTGCCTATTGGCTTGTAGCTGGTGGTAATGGCTTCTAATAGATATACTTTGGCTGTGACTGACAACAATTTTTTATTAATAAATTAGCCAATAGTTGGCCCTTAGCACCTAGGGCAGCGTCGCAATGTTAATCTTAGTTTGGTTATTTTTGGGTTAGGTATTTGAAAGATAACCTTGTTTATTTGGGTAGAGGAAAATTTTATTGCTGGATTTTTTTTAAAATAGATTTGGCACTTAAAGTTCAGATTTTCTTAGATCACAATAGGAAGCTCCTCCTTTTTTTACATTCAGAGGCGATTGCTTTGGGCTAATTTAGTCGTTTTTGAATAGTTCAAGAGGGCATTCGATCAATTGTGATTTTTAGTTTGGAATGCGTAAATTTTAAAAAATGGGCTTTTTTTAAGGGTAAAAACTTCAAATTATATCAATTTATACGCAAAATAATAGAATATAAAGGCAATAAATACCAATTAATAACTATATTTGCCGGCTAATTTTAACAACTTAATTTTTTAACCAAAATGCGAGGGAAGGGTCTCATAAAATTTTTTGCTATCGTACTGGGTGTTATATGTACATCTTATTTAATTCTAAACCTGCTAACGGGCAGGATAGAGGGTAAGGCTGAGGCATACGGACGCGCAGAAGCAGAAAAAATAACCGATGTTGCACAAAAATCGATTGTAGAAAAACGTGCTAAGAAAAACTATTTGGATTCAATAGCCAATAAAAATGTGCTTCCTTTTATTCCTATCTCCTACGAAACGGCTGCTAAAAACCAGCTTAAAATGGGATTGGACTTAAAAGGGGGGATGAATGTTGTGCTCCAGATCAACATGGTGGGTCTCGTAAAATCTATGGCAAATAATAACCCTGACCCCATATTCAATCAGGCATTAGAACAAGCCAGAACTCAGATGGGTGGCGGTAATGAAGATTTTTTAACCCTATTTGGTCGTTCATTCGAGAAACTAGCTCCTCAAGGTGCTAAACTAGCTGGAATTTTTAGCGCATCGCCTGAAATGGCCGAAAAAATTAAAATTTCGGACTCCAATAATGAGGTATTGGAATATATCCGTGCTGAGTCTAAGACGGCTATTTCACGTACTTTTGACATTTTGAGAACAAGGGTTGATAAGTTAGGAGTATCAGCTGCTAACCTCTCGCTTACTGAAAACACAGGTAGGATCAATGTTGAATTACCTGGTGTTGATGACTCAGAAAGGGTAAGAAAAATGCTTCAGGCAAATGCTAAGTTGGAATTCTGGGAAGTGAAAGAGGTTGATCAGGACCTTATGCTAATGGTTCAAAACCTAGCAAAAGCCGCTGATGCGCGCGAAAAAGGTATAACTCAGGCAGCACCTGCTACTACTGAGGTAGTCGCGAAAGATTCATTGGGAAATGCTGTGACAGATACAACAACCAGCAGCAATTCTCTTGTTTTAGAAGGTGATTCAGCTAAGCAAGATCAAATTGACACAACCTCCTTAAATACAGGTAAGGGTCTTTTCTCTTATTTCAATTTTTATGGCCAAAATGGTAGTTTTGCACTAGGTGATGTTGCCGTTAAGGATACTGCCCGTTTCTCTGATTTGCTTCGCAGTAGAGAAGGGATTAATTCAGTTCCTAAGAACACCAAGCTCCTATATGCTGCACAGCCTAACGAAACCACTGACATTAATATTAGCAAAGGGGACCGTCGTATAGCAGTATATGCCATGGATGTGAAAAATAGTACTGGTCGCCCACCTATCGATGGCGGAGTGATTACTTCTGCGGGTGCGAATATAGGTATGGATCAAAAAGTGGCTGTGGAAATGGCTATGAACAATGAAGGAGCTAAAAAATGGCGCAAGTTGACTAAAGAGAACATTGGCCAGTCGGTAGCCATCGTTATGGATGATCAGGTGTATTCAGCTCCTGTGGTTAATGATGAAATTTCAGGAGGTCGTTCAAGCATTTCAGGTAATTTTGAGATGCAGGAGGCTGAAGACTTGGCGAGTGTAATAAAGGTAGGAAAACTGCCAGCTACTGCTCAAATAGTACAGGAAGAAACAGTAGGACCTACACTTGGAAAAGAATCAATCAAAAAAGGTATATTGTCTTTAGTGTTAGGCTTTTTAGCCGTTGTTGCATTTATGGTACTCTACTATGCTAAAGGTGGTGTGGTATCGGTAATTACGTTGATCCTTAATGTAATCTTGATATTGGGAATACTGGCGAGTTTAAAGACCACGCTTACACTTCCCGGTATAGCAGGTATTGTATTGACCATCGGTATGGCTGTTGATGCTAACGTTATCATATTTGAGCGTATCAAGGAAGAATTGGCTAAAGGCAAAACAATGAGACAGTCGATATCCGAAGGATTCACTAAGTCTTATTCAGCCATCATAGATGCCAATGTGACAGGGTTGATCACGGCATTCATATTAGCCTATTTTGGTCTAGGTCCTATTAAAGGATTTGCAGTTGTGTTCTCAGTAGGTATTATATGTTCAATCTTTACAGCAGTATTAGTAGGTCACTTGATTCTCGATGCTTATGTAAAAACGGAAGATCGCAAAGTAGGTTTTAGTACCTCCTTATCAGAAGGAAAGTTTCAGCATATACGTTTTGACTTCCTAAAATGGCGTAAGACTGCCTATATGATATCCATAGGTATGTTATTGTTTGGATTGATTTCAGTAGCTATACGCGGTTTTGAGTACGGCGTGGACTTCTTAGGTGGTCGCTCTTATGCTATACGATTTGATCAAGCAATTAATACATCGGAAATAGCTGAGAAATTAGCGGTTCCATTTGGTAAAACGCCACTTGTGAGAACATTTGGTTCTAGCAATCAAGCCCTCATTACCACTGACTTTAAAATTAAGGAAGATGCACCAGCAGTAGATGCTGAGGTTGAACGCATTATTTATGATAATGTAAAGGGCTATTTCCAAAACACGCCATCTTATGAAAATTTTGCTAAGGAAAATAAACTGAGCTACACAAAGGTAGGACCTAATGTGGCATCAGATATTACACGTGGTGCTAAAATTGCCACCATTTTATCAATCTTGTCGATATTCTTCTACATATTTATTCGTTTCCGCAAGTGGACATTTGGTCTTGGAGCAGCAATTTGTACGGCACACGATGCACTTATGATTTTGGGATTATTCTCCCTTTTTGCTGGTATTTTGCCATTTAGTTTAGAAATAGATCAGGTATTTATCGCA
>CAYZQX010000259.1:0-6441 GCA_964480615.1 uncultured Chitinophagales bacterium
CCTGGTCAAAGCGATCTGTAAATCAAGCAGTTACGCCTTAACTTAACGACATTGGCCCGACCCTTATAGTTCGTTTGCGAACTATAAGGGATTCGCCCAAGTAAATGGTGTTAGAAAAATGCTAATAAATCTAATTAATTGAATGCGAAACGGTTTTTTTTTAGAATAGATCTTTAGAAGGTGACAATAGGTTTTGAAGGTGGTCCTTCGCTCTAAATAACTGCGCTTTCACTGTGCCTATAGGCATTTCGAGTTGTTCCGCAATTTCTTCGTAACTGCGCTCTTCGAGGAATCGCAATTCAATCATTTTTTTGTACTTAGGTTTCAGACAGTTAATGTAATTAGCGATAATAACTGCACGCTGTTCCTTAATCATTCCCTCTTCGGGATTAGGCTGATTAGTAGGCAATATCTCTTGGAGCGTCTCTTGCTCTTGTGGTGGCGTTTCCGCATTATAAGAGATAGATAGGTTTTTCTTTTTTTGATTGTGTAGGATAGCCTGGTTAATGCCTTTGCGAAAAAGCCATGAACTAAAGTGGTGTTATGGCGAATAGGTATCGAGTTTCTCTACCGCGCGATTGATGGCTTCCATTGTAATATCCTCGGCATCTTCAGGTTGTTTTACCATGCGCAATATGGTGAAATAGAGGGGGTTTTTATAGCGCAATACCAAGCGGGCAATGGCTTTATTGTCGCCTAAGAATGCCCACTGTACAAGTTCTAAATCATCCTTGATATTGGGGTTGGGATTTTGTTTTAGGTTTACTTCGATCGTTCCATCATCGAGACCCAAGGTATGCTTGCTGATGTGGTAGTCACTGTGGGCATACAACAATACGCGCTGGTTGAGCATAGAAGGCAATTCCATTTTATATCGGCCATAAGCATCGGTAGTGACCGCTAAATCGTGGTGGAAATGCGGGAACACATTGACATCAGGGATGGGATTGCCAGAGATGATATCTCTTACTACACCCGTGATTACTGATTTTGATAAATTTACCATTTCTTAGGTTTTTTGAACAAGGTTATTAAATTGAATGTTGCTAGAATGTTAGGATAGATGGTGTCGAATACCAAGAGGGAAAAAATATTCGTCTTGGACTCTAATATCCTATTCCAGCAAATTAGCCGCCAAATAAGAAAAAAAAGGCGTAAAAACCAAAGAAAAACTAAAGTATATGTAAAATAATTTACAAATAGTAAGGGAATTAGCAATATTGATAGCCACCAACTCAACCCAAAAATTGCCAATGCGTATTTATAGCGAGTTTTGTAATAGACCGCCGCACTTTGGTGTCTGATTTTTTGTGCAGCCCAATTGCGAAATTTTTTTTGCGGAATTGAAATAGTTGCAGCATTGACTTGGCATAGTATTCCAACCGATAGATTTTTGTCCATTATCTGGAATAATAGATCGTCGTCGCCACCAGGAATGGGTGGGAGTTTATGCAGCAGGTTGTCATGGAGGACGATGGATTTTCGATAACCCCAATTGCGACCAACAGCCATATATGGATAGCCGATTCTAGCCCAGGAGAGGTATTGGATAGCGGTGAGTAGGGTTTCATATTGGATAATCGAATTGAGCAGCCCCTCTTCGTGTTCATAAAGACCAAGACCGAGTATGACATCATATCCTTGCGCATATTGCTGTCCGTAGGCCAAGAGCCACTGGTCAGAGTTGGGCTTGCAATCGGCATCGGTAAGGACTAGGTGTTCGTGCCTCGCGAGCTTTAGTGCCTCTACCAGTGCGCCTTTCTTTCCTAGTAAAGTCTTAGTGGTGATGCGCTTGTACACTATTTTATCGCTTAGGACGCAAAGTTCCGCTAAGACAGCAGCCGTATCATCCGCGCTATCATCATCGATAATGATGAGCTCATAATCGGGGTATTCCTGCGCAAGGATCAAAGGTATATTGACTCGTAGTAAATGGCCAGCATCCTTAGCACATACGATAACAGAGAGGGAGGGGAGGGATTTTATGGGTTTAAGAGCAGGTTTTTTCCAATACTGCGGCGGGATAAAAAGTAGGCCATAAAACACTATCTGCAAGAGTAGGCTGGAAACAAATAGCGCAATAAGGAAAAAGATAATCGTATTCACTGCTGCAAAATTGCGAAAAAAATATCTTATTACCTTTACCTTTGCAGCCGTGAAATTCAAATTAGAAAAGACGGATACGGGTTCTAAAGCTAGGATGGGCAAGTTAGAAACAGCACATGGCGAAATTAACACGCCAATATTTATGCCCGTGGGAACGGCCGGAACGGTAAAGGCTGTACCACAAGCGGATCTCAAAAATGAAGTCAAAGCACAGATCATACTTGGAAATACTTACCACCTGTACTTGCGTCCAGGCTTAGACACGATCTACCAGGCAGGTGGACTCCATAAGTTTAACAACTGGGATCGCCCCATACTGACCGATAGTGGGGGTTATCAGGTTTATTCTCTAGCCCAGATGCGCAAGATCAAACCCGAAGGCGTACATTTTCAGTCACATATCGATGGATCAAGACATTTTTTTAGTCCAGAAAGAGCTATAGAAATACAGCGCATCATAGGTGCAGATATCATTATGGCTTTTGATGAATGTACGCCCTATCCCTGTGAGAAAAAATATGCGATGAATTCCTTAGAGATTACCCATCAGTGGCTTGATAGGTGTATAGCGGAATTCGATAGCAAAGAAGGCCATTATGGCTATAGCCAAACACTATTTCCAATTGTGCAAGGGAGTGTGTATCCCGATTTGCGCATTAAGTCAGCCGAATTCATCGCTTCTAAGAACAGGGAAGGCAATGCCATCGGTGGCCTATCGGTAGGTGAACCTGCTGAAGATATGTATGCTATGACGGATCTTGTATGCAATATACTACCTAAGGACAAGCCACGTTATTTGATGGGCGTAGGTACACCGGTAAATATATTGGAATGTATCGCATTAGGCGTGGATATGTTCGACTGTGTAATGCCCACACGCAATGCGCGGAATGGCTGGCTATTCACACAGGACGGTATCATAAACATACGCAACCAAAAATGGATGAATGATTTTTCGCCTATAGATACGAATGGTATATGTACGACCAGTGCTTATTATTCCAAGGCCTATCTACGACATCTGATGATTAGCAAAGAACTATTAGGTGCTTATATTGCTAGCGTTCATAATTTATCTTTTTACTTATGGCTAGTAAGTGAAGCGAGAAATAGAATAGCCAATGGTGATTTTACTGAATGGAAAAATAGTATGATACCGCGATTGGGTAATCGCCTATAATCCAAAATATCGTTTTAATTTCAGCTCGTATAATTGCACAAAATAGAGTATTAAATCAAATCTATAGCGAAGATCAAAAAGATAGACCAATATATAATAAAAAATTTCTTAGGGACATTTCTCTTCGTACTACTTATGTTTACACTAGTAGTTACGGTAGTGGATTTGTCAGAGAAGATTGATGACTTCCTAGAACATAAAATTCCTTTAGGGGCAATATTGACTGATTATTATGGCAATTTTTTGCCATCCATAACATTCATGGTCTTTCCGATTTATGTATTCATCACCGTTGTTTTTTTTACCTCAAAATTAGCCGGCAGATCGGAGCTTTTAGCCTTATTAGCTGCGGGCGTAAGTTTTTATCGAATCTTTTTTATTCCCTATCTCTTCTGTGCATTCTTGTTATTTTTGTTACAGTTAGCAGGTAATCACTATTTGATCCCCATTAGCTATCAGGGGCTTTCAAATTTTGAAGAAGTGTATCAACACAAGAATAGGCTTACACGACAAGAGAATTATCACATACAAGTAAAGCCTGGGATTTATTATGGGCTAGAGACATTTAATTTCGCCAATAATACAGGAAGAAATTTTAGCATAGAAGTTATAGAAAACAAACAAATCGTAAAAAAGCTAAATGCCAAGACAATCAATTATGATGAACAAAAAGAAACTTGGATCTTAAAAGATTATTACGTGCGGGAAGTTAAGGGCAAGGAAGAGCAACTCACCAGTGGCAGTAGAATGGATACAGCCTTACTCTTTATGAAATCGGATATCACTACAAAAACCAATCTAAAGGAATTAATGACTACACCTCAACTGACCAAATACATTGTAGAGGAGTCTCAAAAAGGCAGATCGAATATGGAATTTTTTGTAGTAGAAAAATATAGGAGAAATGCATTGCCTTTTGCGACCTTTATTCTCACTTTATTAGGTTATTCACTAGCCTCTCGCAAATCGCGCGGTGGGATGGGCTGGCATATCTTATTGGCCATAGGTTTGAGTGCTCTATTCATCTTGTTATTACAATTTACAACTACATTTGCCACCAAAGGCAATTTGAATCCCCTGCTAGCAGTATGGATGCCAAACATCCTTTTTGCGATAATAAGTTTAATTTTACTGCGTGCAGCACCCAAGTAAAAAGTCGGATTTTTTACATTTGCATTTCATAGTATTGCTCTATGGATTTACGGCAATATTGGGCAAGTTGATCACCTTGTCACCTGAACTAATTGTCATGTGGCGGACCTTCTTAGCTTGTATCGTATTGATAGGCGCTATCTTGTTTTTAAAAATACCCAATGCAATTACGCGGAAGCAATTTTTTATATTGGCAATAATTGGTGCTTTGGTCGCACTTCATTGGTTTTTATTTTTTCTAGCCATAGACCTATCGAATGTCAGTGTAACACTTGGTTGTCTTGCTAGTGCTACCTTATTTACAAGTCTATTAGACCCAATCATTTCTGGCAAGCGGATTTCTTGGCTCGAAGTCTTATTGGGATTGATTACCATATTGGGCTTATACCTCATTACACAGTTTGCATTTCATTATTACCTAGGGATAATAGCATCCACCAGTTGCGCATTAGTAGCTGCAATTTTTACGATACTCAATAAGCGATACGTAACAGAAGGCATTAATGTATATTGGATAGGTGTAATTGAAATGGGTGTAGCATTTATACTTTTTGCGGGAATATCCTTGTATTACAATTATGAGCAACTAGCCACGATGATTCCTACAGCGAATGACTTTATTTTCTTGCTGTTTTTAGGGGTTGTATGTACAGCTTATGCATTTGTAAAAGTGATTTCGATTCTCAAGAATATATCGGCTTATTATGTGACATTGGCCATCAATTTAGAACCTGTATATGGTATTTTATTGGCCTATCTAATATTTGGGAAATCGGAATTGATGTCAGTTGGGTTTTATATGGGTGCATTGATCATTCTTATCAGTGTATTGGGTTATCCTTATATGCGCAAGAAATTAAGAAATCGCACTAATTCCAAAACCAATGAAGAGGTTGATCATTCCGATTCAGGTCTGCTTACGATGCGTGAAAAAGAATGATATAGAAAAAAACATAAATTATTTGCACCAAAATAACTATTTTTGTAACACATAATTCATCAATGTATAATCAATGAAGTATTCCATCATAATTGGCATCTTATTAGGCCTTGCTTACAGTATGATTTTTAGCGGATGTAAGATTCACCGAATCGAAAATCATTGCTGTCAGGATAGCGCATTCCAGTTTGAATACGCAGGAACTTACATCGCTATCCCGAATGCATTTACGCCTAATGGAGATGGTCACAATGATAAATTTGCTGTAGAGATCAATGGTGAGATTGCTTCTTACAAGATTGTGATTAAGCGCAAGTGGAGAAAAGTATTTGAAACTGAGGATCCTCAAATTCAGTGGGATGGAAAGATTGATGGGGATGATCCTAAGGAAGACATTTATAAATATTTTATTGATGTAGAATATTTAGATGGCAAGGAATTAAGCTATGATTCCTATTTTTGTCTCATACTAGAGCCAGCTGATATATGTCCCGAAGATGCATTTAGTTGCGTTTTTCCGATACAAATCGACAGTACAGGCATCATAAATTTGTTTATCCCTAATGGAGAGACAGATTTTTGTCAATAAGTTAGGGAAAATTAACCATTATAAATTCGGATTTTCGACTAATCTTAGCTATTTTTACACTCAATTTTTTAAAGTTATATGTTAAACACAGGCTTTCTTATAGGAGCAGGGCAATTAATTTTTGCGTTATCCATCTTGGTATTTGTACACGAACTCGGTCATTTTTTAGCTGCTAGGGCCTTTGGGATTAAAGTAGAGAAATTTTTTATCTTTTTTGATGTATATGGTACTAAGTTGTGGAGCAAGAAAATAGGGGAAACTGAATATGGTATTGGCACCTTGCCGCTAGGTGGTTATGTAAAAATAGCAGGGATGATTGATGAGTCTATGGACAAAGAGCAGTTAAAACTGCCACCTCAATCCTGGGAATTTAGAAGTAAGCCAGCATGGCAGCGATTAATAGTAATGATTGCCGGGGTGATTATGAATATCATCGTAGGTATTATAATTTTAGCTTTCTGCAACCTCTACTTC
>CAYZQX010000260.1:0-6430 GCA_964480615.1 uncultured Chitinophagales bacterium
TGAGGCGCATCAGCGATTAAATGTGTTACAACTAAAGCCAGATAAATAACTAATGTAGCAAAGCGATAGGATCACGTATATTTGTGCATCCGATAGAATGTAAGATCATTCTTTTGTTTCATTAGCTAATAAATATAATCAACCTATGAATCCCGATCATATACTAAGACGACAAGCCGAGGTAGAATATGCGGAGGAGCTTGCGGAGCTAAGGGCGCAAGACCCTTTCCCTAAGCCTGAGAACTGGCAACTTTCACCACAGAGTGTCGTTACCTACTTAGTAGGTGGCAAGTTGAAAAATGGCAAAGAAATCACCGCAAAATACATAGGTCAAAAAAGGCTGATAGAGATCGCGGTAGCCACACTTACCACTGATCGGGCATTGATGTTATACGGCTTACCTGGCACTGCTAAGTCATGGGTTTCAGAACATCTGGCCGCAGCAATTTCAGGGATTAGCAGCCTGCTGGTACAAGGGACCGCTGGCACAGGTGAGGATGCCATTAGGTATGGCTGGAACTATGCCCGTCTTATCGCCGAAGGGCCTACTGAGCAAGCCATCGTCACCACACCTATTATGAATGCCATGCGTACTGGTAGGTTAGCGCGGATAGAAGAGCTCACACGCATAGCTGCCGATGTGCAGGACGCACTCATTACCATACTGAGTGAAAAAACCCTGCCCATTCCCGAGCTTAATATGCAGGTACAGGCCATTGATGGATTTAATGTGATAGCCACAGCTAATAACCGCGACAAGGGTGTCAATGAACTGTCTAGTGCATTAAAAAGGAGGTTTAACACCGTTATCCTTCCATTGCCTGCCACTATGGAAGAAGAGGTACTAATCGTAGAACAGCGGCTGGCAAGTATGACTAAGAAAATGAACCTCCCTAAGGAAACTAATGCATTGCAAGAGATACGCCGAGTGGTGACTATATTCCGCGAGCTGCGACAGGGAATCACTAGCGATGGAAAAACCAAAATAAAATCACCGAGTTCCACCCTCAGCACAGCTGAAGCCATATCAGTGATGAACAATGGCCTTGCGCTAGCAACTCATTTTGGCGATGGCAGGCTGACCGCTAACGATATAAGTTCCAGTATCATAGGGTCAATCATCAAAGATCCTATGGCCGATAAAATTGTATGGCAGGAATACCTCGAAACGGTGGTCAAAACCAGAGAAAACTGGAAAGACCTCTATAGATCCGCTAAGGAGATGAGCTGAAATAAATTATCTAAAAACTTGTCCCATATCCTATTGGAGACAACATTCACTTTGAGATCAAGAACAAAATTTCAACCAGTATTGTGCTAGTGTATGAGTGCAAAACAATACATTTTTCTTGGGGGATGCCTCCGGCCCGCGCCAACCGTTCCTATCTTTTAGGAGGCTAGCCTTCCAATAATCCATTGTTTGCTAATTCCGAATAAACAAATAAAATTGGTCAGTCCATGGTATTCCGCTAAAGCCTCCTAAAAGGATATCCACTCATGTCGCTATCCCATTTTCATACTGTTACACAACTAATTCTAAGAAACTAATCCTATACAGTGAATACAAAAACACAGCTAAAATATTTGTATAAAAATATTAGAAAATTTTAATCATAGCTAGTCAAGTAAAGAAATGATAAATACTTTGCTTATGTTTGTACTAATTAATGTATAAATGATATGAAGGTAGTTGCAGTTATTGTAGGATTACTAGTGGCGATGGGTGTATTGATGATCACAGAATTCATCGGTCATAAGATCTATCCATTCGCACCGCCTGATCTTATGGATAAGCAAAAATTAGTAGAGTTTGTGGCATCTTTACCACCTATGGCGCTTGCCTTCCCACTCCTAGGTGGTGCGCTAGGTTCCTTGATAGGCGGTCTTGTCGCAACCTTACTATCAAAAAAATATATTGTAGGATTCTTCAGCTTAAGACCTGCATTAATGGTGGGATTAATAATGACCATATTAGCTGTACTAAACCTAGTAATGATTCCACACCCATACTGGTATTTGGCAGCTACGTTTATAGCCTATATCCCATTTGCATACATAGGGGGTAAGCTGGCACTAGCAAGTGGCAAATAAACATCATAACTCAATTATTGATAAGTATTACTAACTTGAAAGACAAGCATAAGTACTAAGCTTAATTCATCAATCAGGCTTTATCTTCAATCTTAGCTAGGAATATTTTCCACTAATATTTCATTTCCATTTTTATCATAATAAATACAAGTCATTTCATCAAGACTGACCACCCATTTTTCAATTCCAGTTGCCGCACAGTCCTTACAAAATTCATAATAATTAGTTTCCCCTTGCTGGTGTTTTTTAAGCTGAGTGACAAATGAATGTTTGTCGGTGTTCTCCGAAATAACTAATCCATCATACTTCGGATTTGATTCAGTTCTAAAATCATTTTCTCCAAAATATTCAGTATGGCTGTCCACTACCCAGGTTTCAAATCGCCTCACACCCAATTCTTTAATTTCTTGAATGTACTTTGGAAAGTCAGCGCCCGATTGAACCTTTTCATGGGCTTGCTCTATTTGTTCAACTGTAAACATATTTTATTATTAGAATTATTATAATTTCCTTCTTATTTTGAGTGGACTACAAAGCATCACTACTCGATAACCACACACAAACTTTTTCTTAATCAAGGCTTATACAATATATATACTGAATAACTAATTCGACAATTAAATTATTCAGCAATATGTATGCTTGGTACTCACCAATAAAAATCATATAATAAGAATTACATAAGCTGACCACAATAAGTCAATCAGCGAGTCCCATCTCACCTTGAAAATTAGGCGGCAAATATATCGAATTAATGAATATCCTTTTAAGCAATGCCGTTAAATAATACAAAATAATAACAACCTAAGCGTCCTCCTAACTAAGGCCAATCTATTAGCCTGTATCCGCTCAATTTTACAATGTGTATAGGTGAATGATGAATTGCTTTATTGATAAGTATCCCTAGTATTGAATTATTTAATCGGTACTGATATTTTAGGAATAAAGTAAAGTATGGATAGGATTATGCCTCGGCTGTATGCATGGACAAGGGATCGCAATGAGCACGTAGCGCAGCGAAGTAAAATGGAGAGCCCGGCGCTACTGTGTAGTAAAACGGAACAGTAGCGTGGCCCCTGATAATAATAGATAGCTTATCGATTATTATTAAATTACAATCGACCTTATGGTATTCGCTACAATACTGGCTAACGCAAGCGCATAAAAAATCGCTCAAGCGTATGATAAGATAGACTAGAAACCATAGTAGTCAATACAAATACAAGTGGGTACAAGATCCAATTCGATTGTATTTCATAACTCATTAATAATCGCATTACAAGTACTATGCATATACAATGATACATATACATTCCATATGAAATCTTGCCTAGATAGGAAAGTACGGAAAACTCAAAATTAAAGATGAAATTGATATTTCTTGCTGCATTTAAAATTAATATGCCAAATAATAAGCTATAGATCTCCACGTGCAAATAAGGCATACGAATACCAAAAAGTATGAATAACATTAGTGCTAAAGCGATGATCCATTGTGTAGCTCTATGAAATAATATTTTCAAAATATCTTGTGGTTCATACTGATATACATAAGCCATTAATGCACCAAATAGTATGCTGTGTATATAAAATCCTTTCCAAAAACTTATCAATACATAGTTGCCATAAAAATCAGGCAATTGATTAATAAACCAGCCTATGGGATGATAGAGGACTATACCCATTAATATGAACTTGCCAATGTGTTTTTGAAAACAGTTGAGTGCCCATGGCCATAATAGGTAAAACTGCTCTTCAGCGCCGATAGACCAAGTCTGATTAGCATAGATCACAGGTCCAAATAATTCTATTGCCACATTCGGCATCAGCAATAAAAAAAACATCAGTTGTACAGCAATCGGATTGTGTAATGTATGATATCCAGGTACCTGCAATAGACTTAGATAAGGAAGCACAAAATAAGCGAGCAATATGATAAAAAAGTACAAAGGCCATATACGCAGTATGCGCTTCTTGTAAAACTTTTTTATATCTATCGTTTGGTGGGTTGTATGCTCTTGTAACAGCAGTGTGGTAATGAGAAACCCACTCAGTACATAGAAACAATATACACCCGTCTTGCCCAGCAGGGAGATAGCAGCATAATCATAATAGTGTGACCAGTTGTATATCGATTTGAACTGCTCCGTATGGTGAATAATTACAGTATAGGCTGCAAAAAATCTGATCGCATCGAGATGCGGAAAATAATTCGATGGCCTATCTATATTCATATAGTTTATGCTTAGTTATAAGCATATATGTGCCTATTATTCATTTTCATTTATTTATCTACTAGGTGTAGTAACTCCTGTGCGCCGCTAAACAATTCTTGTTCCATAAAAGGCCTACCTATAAGTTGTACCCCAAATGGCATCCCTGCTGTATTGTGAAATAGTGGTACGGATATAGCACTGGTTCCTACAAGATTAGGCTGCACGGTATATATATCGGCTAGGTACATCGCTGTGGGGTCCTGCTTGGTACGTTCACCTAATCCAAAGGCCACGGTAGGCGATGTGGGACTTATGATAAAATCATAATCTTTCAATAGTGCTAAAGTGTCCACTTTAATCAGTTGCCTCACCTTGGTAGCCTGTAAAAAATAGCTTTCGAATGATTCGCTGCTGAGCACATAAGTGCCTAGTATTATTCGCCTCTTTACCTCCTTGCCAAATCCCTCATTGCGTGTGCGGATATACAAGGATTCCAGATCGGTTACTTGCTCCGCCCTAGGGCCGTATAGCACCCCTGTGAATCGGCTGAGATTACTGGAAGCTTCCGCAGTAGTGAGTATATAATAGGTGGGAATGAGATAGTCGAGCAGCGGAAAATCGACGAGTGTTACTTGATGTCCTTGCGCCTTAAGATTGGTGAGTAAGCTGCTGAATGCTTTCTGAATTTCAGGGTCTAATCCTGGGTCATGGAGTGCTTGCTTATAATAGGCAAATTTGAATTTTTGAGAACTAATAGGTTGTGGTACCAGCGGAGGACAAGGGTCTTGGACTAAGGTACTGTCATAATCATCAGGGCCGGCGATTATTTCAGTTACGAGTGCACAATCGCTGATATGCTTACCCAGTACGCCTATTTGATCTAGCGAAGAGGCGTATGCTATGAGTCCGTGACGAGAGATCCGACCATAAGTGGGTTTTATGCCCACTACGCCACAGAAAGAAGCGGGCTGACGTACTGAGCCTCCCGTATCGGAACCCAGTGACACATGACACAATCCAGCGCTTACTGATACAGCACTGCCTCCTGAAGAACCACCCGATACCTTAGTGGGATCAATATTGTGTTTTACAGGACCGTAATCGGAAAATTCATTGGAGCTGCCCATCCCAAAGGCGTCGCAGTTCGTGCGACCGATTATGATTCCATCCTCAGCCTCTATGCGTTCGATCACCGTGGCACTATATACCGACTTAAATCCGTCCAAGATATGTGAACCAGCATTGACCTCTTCTCCGCGGATACATATAAGATCCTTGACGGATAGCACCATGCCTGCTAATCGCCCTAATGGCTTACCAGCAGCGGCCTTGGCATCAATTGCTCTAGCTTGCGCCAGGGCACGATCAGCAAATACGCCTAAGTAGGCATTGAGATCAGCAGTAGCAGCAATGCGCGATAGGAAATAGTTGGTTGCCTCTTCAGCACAAGGATTCCCTGCCAAGAGACGATGGTGTAATAACTCGAAAGATAAATAGTCCAAATCTTCTATAAATTGTCTGCAAAAGTAAGCTCTAAAGCTGGTTTACTGACTATAGTGGACTAAAAAAGAATAAAACCTATTATTTTTTAGGCTCTTCCTTTTCATTCATTCCCGCCTCTATCTCCTTAGAGATATTATTTTTGGCTTGATTGAACTCGCGCATACCCTGCCCCAATCCGCGCATCAATTCGGGGATTTTTTTGCCTCCAAAAAGCAATAACAAGGCAAAAATGATCAAGATCATTTCAGTAGGGCCTGGCATAGATATTAAGAACAAATGCATTTTGATGTTTTTATTTAAAGCAAAATTAGGCTATATTTATCATAGCACGGTTTTTTGATAGCTTATTTTTTTATTTTAACATCGTGGCTAGGCATTTTGAGCATAAATTATTGCAGTTCGCCTCCTCAAATTCAGCATCTAACACCCATAAATTTTTTGATTTTTTTATTGCCCTTGAACAAATACAATTTTACACAAAGCCTAACTTTTGGAGGCAGCAAAAAATTGATCTATTATTTTTCATCCATTGCAAGCTAAAAGTTAAATTGTGGCGATGCCTTTTAGGCCCGGGCTATAACTTTCGAATCAATTTTTTTTATAAGGTAAAAAGAATCTGC
>CAYZQX010000261.1:0-6416 GCA_964480615.1 uncultured Chitinophagales bacterium
GATGGGAGAGAAGCCACGCAGTGGCTGCCCGTAGTGAAGCGGAGGGCCGTAGCGTCAGCGAAGTCTCGTACAGCCCGACCCGCCTGCTCTAGTAAAACTGATTATGAAATGCAAGGCGACTAGACTTAGGTAGTCATTACTGGGCATAGCAGATTCTGGGCGGGGGAGGCCCATAAAATGGACGCTAGACGCTGGATCCAAGACACTAGACTTAGTGCAGTTGCTTTAACTAGACTCTGGATACTTGACTTTAATTCATAATATCTAGTGACATAAAATTAAAAAACAAAACACCTAAAGTTTGTAATCGGTATTGTATTATCGTAAATCGAAAATCGGTAATCGTGAATCGCTCTAACTAGACTCTGGACACTAGACACTGGACGCTAGACTTTAACTAGTTATTGCAACCAGCACCAGTGTCGTAAATCGAAAATCGGTAATCGTGAATCGCTCCAACTAGACTCTGGACACTAGACACTGGACACTAGACTTTTTGCAGTTGTTGCAATAAACTTCAGTATCGTAAATCGTGAATCGAGAATCGCGCCAGCCTATCGTAAATCGCAGTTCATTTAGGAGACCCTAGTCTTTGATTAGTTTTGACAACCAATTTCAGAGTTGTAAATCGAGATTCATACATCCTTATTGATTGAAGTGCGTGAATCGCTCAGTAATGAGTGTAGTGTAAATCCTTATAACAAAAAGTGGTTGTTCAATCCTGCAGATGATCTAATTGAAATTTTATTTTTTTCGATTAATTCTAAATCTTGGCCTTATACACCATCAATTGAAGAAACAAAACCTAATGATCTCATAATCAATAGAATATATAAGAACAATTTCTGTAATACTCTAGGTCTTTTTTTTACAAATATTTGGGATAAACCCCACTGTAATGCGGTCTTTTTTCCACGATCATCGCCCTATCTTGAAGCAAGGGATTATTGACGGTGTCTTCGATCATGCGATCAGGAGGATAATTTTTCTTAAACACCAATCCACAAAGGGCCCCAAAAACAAAGCCACCGATATGCGCCCACCAAGCGGTACCACCCGTATTTGCTGATTCAGGTCCTAGACTGGCAAACCCTGAAAGGAAATTTTGCACAATCCAAAATCCCAAAAATAGGTAGGCCGCAATGCTGAATGTCCTGAATAGATAAATGACAAGCACCTTCACTTTGGAGCTGGGGAACATAACGAGATAGGCCCCTAAAACTGCCGATATAGCACCACTAGCACCCAAGCTGGGTATGGCACTAGAGGTATTCATATATACGTGTGCCAGCGATGCTAGAATCCCTCCAGCAAGATAAAATAAGAGAAACTTAAAGTTGCCTATAATGGCTTCGATATTATCTGCGAAGACGAATAGAAACAACATATTGCCTATTAAGTGCATAAACCCGCCGTGTAAAAACATATTGGTCAGCAAGGTAAATAGATCAACCCCATTCACAATCTCAGTAGGAATGGTTCCATAATGATACACAAAGGACTCTAATAGGGTATCCGACAGCGAAACTTGATAGATAAATATGCCAATGTTGATGGCTAGGAAAAGATAACTAAATATGGGCAGGTTACCGCCTTTTATTTGGTCATCGCCTACAGGAAAAATCATAAATTAACGAAATATTAATGACCAAAAATAATTAGGGCAGTAATGGCAAAATTAAGCTTTAGGATTTGAATCGTCGTTCGTTTCCTCCGTATCATCGCCTACCAATTTATCTTTGAGATCGCCAGCCATCTTACTAGACTTGTCGATGGTAGTGGCGATTACCGCTTCTGTTTTTTCTACGATAGGGCTTATTTTTTCTTTGGCAGCATCGACCACATCGCCAGCCATTTTTTGAGCTTTTTCCAGCTGTGGGCTCACAGCATCCTGCACGGAATCCACTGTATCAGCAATCTTATCCTTTAGATCGGCCCCTAATTCTTTGGCTTTATCGAGTACGCCTTCAGTAACATTTTCTGCTTTTTCGAGATAGGGACTTGCCTTTTCTTTAGCTGATTCTAACACATCGCCTGCTTTATCCATCACATCACTTGACACTTCTTGTGCTTTATGCAGTGCATCGCCAGCTAGGGTCTGCGCCTTTTCGATGTAGGGGCTTGCAGATTCTTTCGCCGAATCGATTACATCCGATGCTTTCTCTAATACATTTCCTGAAACTTCCTTAGCAGAGCTTATTGCATCTTCAGCCATATCCTGTGCTTTTTCTAAGTATGGGGATGCAGAAACCTTAGCGGATTCTACTAGACCTTCAGCTTTTTCTAAGGCATCACCAGCCATTGATTTCACACTGTCTAAAATGCTAGAACCAGCTTGATTTTCCGTATTTTTAATTTCAGGGCTAGGGCTTGACTGATTAACAGTCGCATCAGCGGGATTTGATGATCCGCCAAATAAGTTCTTAATGAAATTTATTATACTCATATTAATATTATTTAGAACATCAAATGTATGAAACTTAATGAATATTTTAAAAAAAAAATGGCTATTTTCCAATTTTTGGCATTGTAATCGCTTGTTTTTAAAAATTATTTATTTTTTTTGCGAATTATTTAAAAATAATGCTTGCACATTAAAATCTCAGGCATATTTTTACCCCGCCATTTAATCCTTAGTTTTATGAATTACGCAATTTTCTCCTTATTCCTCGAACGAATTAATAAAGACAGGCTATCACCTGAACTAGTGCCAGCTGATGTAGTTACCGCATTCGAAAAAAAATATCCGGGAACCAACATCTATGGATGGGTAAAACTTCATCTCAATCGATACGGGGTATGCTTCTACGAAAAAGTGTGGCATAAATTCGCTAAATTTTCCAACGAGGGCGAATGGCTTGAAACCACAGTCTTCTCCGTGTCTAAAACCTTACCTGCCGAAGTCAAATCGACTGTTGATAAACACTTCAAAGGCAAAACCATTATACTCGAAGTTGAAACGACGATAAAAAACAACAAAGAATTTATATACGATATACTGATACAACATAAAAGTGAAGAACATAGGCTACTTATCAATCGCGATGGCAATCTAATTGAAGACTTAAATTGGGTAGATGCCTCTAAGAAAATTGAATCAGATATTGAAGAAGATTTGATTTCCGATATCGAAGAGATTGATGAGGTAGAAGCGGATGATTTAGACCTTGAAACGGATATGGATGATGCCGATGATGATGACCTCGATAATTACAGCGAGGATCCTATAGACTTAGATGGCGACGATGATTAGTCAGTAATATCTAATAATTCATTTTCCATCACTAGTAATTTCAATTTTCAATATCTTTTAATGTCCGAATGCAAAGGATTGCAAAATAATTTCCCTTTATAAATTAGCGATTATTGTCCTTTAGCCCTAGGTTAGGATGCTGTAATGTTGTAGGCATTAACCAATTTTCAAAACAAGTATAAAAAAATAACAATTAATTAATGAAAAATAAGTATCGAGATCTTATCGAACAAACTTTTGATTTCCCAACTGAGGATTTTAAACTTCAAGATGGGGACTTAGTTTTTTGCGGTATTGATATTATGGAACTTATAGAGCAATATGGTACACCTCTAAAATTCACCTATTTGCCAAAAATTTCTGATCAAATTCGCAAAGCCAAAACTTGGTTTAATGTGGGTATGGCGAAGGTGGACTATAAAGGGAAATACCATTATTGCTATTGCACCAAGAGTTCTCATTTCCATTTTGTAATAACTGAGGCACTAAAAAATGATATTCATATTGAAACATCATCAGCCTTTGATATTAACATCGTAGAGACATTAATGGAAGAGGGGAAAATAACGCCTAACCATTATGTGGTTTGCAATGGATTTAAAAAACCAATTTACTTAGAAAATATAGCACGATTAATTAACAATGGTCATTATAACACCATACCTATCTTAGATAATAAAGGCGAGCTATTGCAATTAGAAGGATTGGTCAATGGTTCATTTAAAGTTGGTATAAGAATCGCATCGGAAGAAGAACCCAAATTTGAATTTTATACCTCCCGCTTAGGCATAGGCTACAAAGACATTGTACCCTTTTACAATGAGGTGGTAAAAAATTATCCCAAAGTTGAATTGAAAATGTTACACTTTTTCATTAACACAGGGATAAGGGATACAGCATATTACTGGGATGAATTGGCTAAGAGTGTGCAAGTATATTGCGACTTAAAGAAAGTATGCCCAACCCTCGACTCATTGAATATAGGCGGTGGATTTCCGATTAAAAACTCCTTGGGTTTCAATTTTGATTATGAGTACATGGCTGAGGAGATTATCGCTCAAATAAAGTTGATGTGCAATCAAAATGGTGTCGAAGAGCCGAATATATTTACTGAATTTGGATCTTTCACAGTAGGCGAAAGTGGTGGTGTAATCTTTTCAATTATGGATCAAAAAAGACAGAATGATCGTGAAAATTGGAATATGATCGATGGCAGTTTTATGACTACCCTACCCGATGCTTGGGCTATTAACAAGCGGTTTGTATTACTTGCAGTTAATAATTGGGATAAGAAATATGAGCGATGTCTATTAGGTGGTCTTACCTGTGACAGCGATGATTACTACAACAGCGAGCAACACGCCAATACAATCTACCTCCCTAAGTTCGATCCCGGTGATCCACAATACATTGGATTTTTCTACACAGGTGCTTATCAAGAATCCTTGAGCGGTTATGGAGGCATTCAGCATTGTCTCTTGCCAGCCCCAAAGTTTATTATAATAGACAAGGATGAGAATGGAGACATGATAACCAAACTATTTTCCAAGGAACAATCCTATAAATCCATGCTCCGAACATTGGGTTATATGTAATAATTCAGTGCTTATCAATTATGGTTCAGCGGAAAAGAATAATTGTTAAATTGATGCGCTATTTTAATACCCAATCCTGCCTATTAAAACAATATTTATAGAGATTAAATTAACAATTAAAATTTAGGTTCATTTCAGAATGTATGAATGCATCTAAAGCCCCTATTAACTATCTAATCTTCTATTACCCATTAATCAATTGGCCACTAAAAAAATATTTTGTAATTTTCTATTCGATTATATAGTATAAAACGATTTTCGCTATATAGCACCCTTCGAAAGCTATGTGCGAACTTCATAGGTTAGGGGAAATATTGGTATAGGTATTCAGCTTAGGTGGGTATCAATAGTGTGGATCACATACATTGGCTATTTATGTCGTTTCTATATGGAGATTGTATTGTGTCATTTACGTGTAAAATGTAGTTGGTTAGGGGTACTGGGTTCATATATTTTTCATTGTCCATCATTGTTTATAAATTGTTTCTTATAATTTCTAATAACTGTTGTATTTTAGCCAAAAATTTTATTAATGAGTAAACCGATAAGTCAATTTATTGAGAAATATTTTCTTCATTTTAATGCCGCAGCTTTAGTAGATGCCAGTAAGGGTTACGTAGCGCATTTAGAGAGCGGTGGCAAGATGATGATAACCTTAGCAGGAGCTATGAGTACCGCTGAATTAGGTAAGATATTAGCGCAAATGATCCGTGCAGGCAAGGTGGATATCATCTCTTGTACTGGTGCGAACTTAGAAGAAGATTTAATGAACTTAGTGGCGCATAACTATTATAAGCGCATACCTAATTATAGAGATCTCACACCTGAACAGGAGTGGGATTTGTTAGAACAGGGACTCAATAGGGTAACTGACACCTGTATCCCTGAGGAAGAAGCTTTCAGGAGAATACAAAAACATATTGTTGAATTTTGGAAAGATGCCAATACCAAAGGTGAACGATATTTCCCTCACGAGTATATGTACAATTTACTCAAGTCTGGAGTGATGGAACAATATTATCAGATTCCACCTGAAGACTCTTGGTTATTAGCGGCTGCGGAGCGCAACTTACCGATTATCGTTCCAGGCTGGGAGGATAGCACGATGGGCAATATTTTTGCATCTTATTGTATAAAAAAAGAGCTTATTCCCACCACTATGAAAAGTGGGATTGAATATATGACTTACCTATCCGATTGGTATATCAAAAACAGTGGTGGCAAGGGTGTAGGATTTTTTCAGATCGGCGGTGGTATAGCAGGCGACTTCCCTATCTGTGTAGTACCTATGTTGTATCAGGATATGGAAATGCATGATATTCCATTTTGGTCGTATTTCTGTCAGATTTCGGATTCTACCACCAGTTATGGATCTTATTCAGGCGCCGTTCCTAATGAGAAAATTACTTGGGGAAAGTTAGATATCCACACACCTAAGTATATAATCGAATCCGATGCAACGATATGTGCACCGCTTGTTTTCGCATATATACTCGGGATGTAAAAAAATATTTTTAGTTTGAGCAAAAAGAATAGGTGGAAATATAAAATCCTATTATTTTAGCCCC
>CAYZQX010000262.1:0-6411 GCA_964480615.1 uncultured Chitinophagales bacterium
TAGCGAATTTCCCTTACTTCGTCTTTTTCATCTCCAGCCGGTCAAAGAACAATTTATTTCAAACCCCTTATTCAGAGGAATAAAAAACTAACTTAATTTTACATTTTAACTTAAATCCAAAAAGGAATAAATCCTAAGGAAGATGGTACTTTATTTTCAAGAGGTACCTTATATAAGAGAAGTAAATCATTGCGCACTCGCTCCATTCTCACCTTCTCTTTGAATTGGGCTGTAAAGATACAACCGCTACTTTCACATTTCCAAACTTTTTAGAAAAAAAATTTTATATTTTTTATTGCTTTCGCTTTACTAAACATATCCTCTTTTTCAATTGGGCTGCAAAGATACTATTAAGTTTTACATATTTCCAAATATTATTTAAAAATATTTTATTTTTTTTTCACTGACCCTATTTCTATGCCCATATATACCGATAAATATTCCGCCCTAAAGCCATGAGTTTTTAGCCTCAAACCCGCTACAGGATTGATTCTATGTGCCTTTGTCCGATTAAATACATTGCACCTCAAACCCAATATCATTGGTAGAGACTCATCAGCTCTAAAGTAATTATAGAGGTAATAACCCACATGTAACTCTAAACCTATTAATCCAAAATAGGACTCATACCCTATATAATGCAACACCTTCTTATCCCAATATTTTGAGTTCTGATTATGCACATCTTGTGTTATTAGAAATCTTGTCAATTCATTGTGCTGCTCTCCGACAATACTTGTCCTGAACTGATTCCGCATTTTATGAGAATAGCCTAAACTATAACCTATATAATATACTGGATGTTTTGCCCCAGAATCGGCGTAACTGGTAACCCCTATCCCACCGATAAATTGGTTGGAAATTGCGAACCATGGTTTGGTATCCATATTAATAGCCATCTCAACATGTATAGGACGGGCTGGAAGCTTTGAATTAGACTTGCTAAATTTCCCTGACCAACTTAATCCTGCATTTAATGTAAATAAATTGATGCCAAGGTTGGGCTGCGAACTTCGCCCATTTGAGAAATGAATGATATGTAAACCTATAGAATAAGAAACAGAAGAGCGATTAAATATATTAATTTGATTTTTAATATGAGTACAATTATTAATATGTGCCGAAATTACATTGTTTTCATAATTATCATAATACGAAAAGATCTTCGATATATAGCCAACCCCTGCACCTAAACTAAATTGATACTCAATATTTTTCTTTCTTTTTATCCAATTTAGAGTTGGCGTCATGGCAAAAGCTTGTCCAAATAACGAATGGTTTCCAAAAAAAAGATAGCCTATATACCCACCTAAATCAATATTAGGGTGCATATTCTGCCAAATCTTTTGGCGCATATTGATTTTCACAAACTCAAAAGATATAGGAAAAGAATACTGGGTGACCTCAGGTCGAAAGTAAGCGCGATGCGGAATTATTTTTCCAATTCCGGCAAAAACAGAAAGTTTATAGGGATTAACTGGATTTTCTGGAAAAATAGTATCCATCAATAAGGCAGGACAAACCTTCCACAAAAGTTCGTTTTGGATTAAACCTTGTGAGCTCCGACGCCAAATTAAAATCTCATTACTACAATTTTTGGCAATCTCTTTAAAAAAATGACCTAGGTCATGTTCTTTAGCTCTGGCTAAGTAGGATGAGTCAAAATCAATAAAATCAAATGCAATTCCTTGTACATAAGTTTGGTTTTCCGAGAATTTATTGGTTACTATACCTTTACTATGCAAATAATCATCATCAGATTCAAGTAAATCGAATTGTGTTGATTCAATATTAAGAGCGGATTGGCAATGCAAATCAAAGCTAAGCCAACCAAGTTGAAAGGTAAAAACAAGTAAAAAAACAAATAAACAAGTCGAAAATTTCATTAAATAGCGAATATGAAGCATTATCTATTTGACATTGGATAGCCTATCACCTAATAAAGTGGCAAAATTCAGAAAAAAAATCCGAAAAAAATTCCAATTTTATACCAATACATGAAAGCAAATATAGCACTAACTCTAAAAACAGCAATATATTCTAAACGATTAGGGCTTGCAAATACTTCAAAATTTAGGGATTAGGACGATGCCTCCGGCTCAAGTTGCTAGTAAATCTGCCATTTTTTAAAGGGAACAAAAGACTATGCTTAGGCTCGATTGCATAGAAAAACACAAATTCGAAATAGGGTTTGTTCAATAACACGAAATTAATCAATTTTGGCGATGCCGAAAGGCCCGGGCTATTTCTGGCTTTTTATTTTCTTTTGGTGAGCCAGAATCATCGCCACCATTTTTGTAATATTATTTAATTTGGTGGCTCGATATATCTCCTATCTTTTAGGAGGCTTGCGTCGTACGATTCCAAATTCTTTTATATATTATTAGTAATCTTACAATCATTCAATCTAATGAAAACATTCAGCCTCCTAAATGGATATCCACTGCTATCCCTATCGCAAATATAAATTGAAGGGCAATGTATATGAGAAGACATTTTGTAATTAGGTTGTAAGCTTTTCTACTAAAAAGCAGAAATTATTGAGCATTTACTTTGCACTTACCTATTTTATAATCGTTTAGTATAAAATATTTTGCGGTTATTGAGCAAGCCCGAAATAAAAAAAAACAACGCTATCGCTTAATTAACCTTATTACCTATCATAAATGGGCCAATCAATCAACCCAAAAAACAACACAACTAATTCTAATGGTCACAAAATTCTAATTAGGGTCTCATAAATATTTTGGAATTCTTAGAGAACAACTGTTTGGGATAAAATAATTATCTCATCCAAGCATACAATTTCAGCAATATATCTAAAAAGCACGAATGAAACTCTTAGTTAGAAGATATTGGTTAGGATAGGTTAGTTGGTTTCCGTAGTTTGCGATAAGGATCGAAGCGGTTACCCCGCAGCGACAAAGGAGCGAGGAGTAATAGCGTAGAGCCTGGGCCGTAGGCATCGCCAAAATATTTTTTAAAAACCTTAAATTATTGAGCAGAACTTAATAACCAAGCAAGAAAATTGATAATACTGCCACTTGCTAATAAAAAGAATCAAGAAGTAATGAGTTTATTCACTAATTCAGCTGTATAAAATCAACTGAGCTCCTATCCAAAACAAGTACCTTATAGGACTTTAAGTGGTATAGGACAAGCCCTAATTATAATTACAATGACAATGAACAGCAGAATGGGCGCTAATTGAGATACCTGATGAACTTATTACTATGAGATAAATATTTTTTATAAGTCAAAAGAATCTGCTCCATAATAGCATCATACTAAAATCTTTCAGTAAGCAGTTTGTTTAAAATACATTAGCGGAAATAAGCTAATAAATAAATAGACTAATAGCAAAATAAAAGCAGAAAAAATACACAAATAAAAAATAATATCTACATTTGTGAAACCCAAAATAGTTGAAAATTTCCATTAATCAAAAACTACTTAAATTTAATGCCTGAATTAAAAAATCAGCATAAAAGCAGTCCAAAAAAAGCAAATTAATGAAAAATAGCTCAATTAATGATAGATTAAATAATAAGAATTTACACCCAAATAAACAATGATTGTAAAAAAACAAATTAATAACCCTCATTAATTAGCAACAATCCATTTATAAAACAACATCGATCAATAAACAAAAAAATATCTTAACCAACCAAATATGAAACAATTAATTTTAACAAGTTTACTGTTGATTATATCTATTAGTCTTTGCAATGCACAGGACACCATGATTTTCAACAATAGGGACACTGTACTAGTGAATATTCTAGGGATGACAGAAGACAAAATTACCTACAAACATTCTGATTCGCAGGACAAAAGTATTCAATCAATTGAAAAAGAAAAGGTTTATATGGTAGTATATGAAAATGGCACTAAAGAACTATTTAATAAGTCTGCAAGTTTAGAACCTGTCCAAGTAGCTGAAAAACCCATTGATAACCTATATTATAGTGGACAAAGAGACGCAATAATGTTTTACACAAAACATAATGGTGCAGGTACAGGAGTTTTAGTTGCAAGCTTAGTATCCCCATTACTTGGGCTCATACCAGCAACTATAGTAAGTGTAAGTGAGCCCAAATATAAAAATATGGTGTGCCCAAACCCTAACCTATTAAAAAATAGAGAATATAACTATGGTTATGTAGAAACTGTAAAAGCAATGAAACGTAGGAGAGTATGGACGAACTGGGCTATTGGACTAGGTGTAAATATCGGATTATTCGCTATATTATATTACAACTAAAGTAGCACATCGATTTTATGTGCTTACAACCCCTAAAAATGACTATTCCAGAGTCAATGGGACAATAAAAAAATATAAAGCTACACCTATGTTGTAGCAAAATATTTGGCAAAATAACATCGAATCATCAAATCCAAAAAAGTGAAACCAACAGAAGCGCACAATGAACGAATGGCAAAGATGACTTTTGCATCCGTATATCCTCATTACTTAAATAAAGTAGCGAAGAAAGGCAGAACCAAAGAAGAACTACAGCAAGTCATTCACTGGCTAACTGGATACGACGAATCAGCCATTCAAATGGCTATTGATAATCAAATAACTTTTGAAATTTTTTTTGAAAGTGCTCAATTAAATGAAAATGCGAATCTTATCACAGGGCTAATATATGGCTATCGAATTGAAGAAATTGAGCAACCCTTAACTCGTAAAATTAGATATTTAGATAAGTTGGTAGATGAGTTAGCTAAAGGCAAAAAAATGGAAAAAATATTGAGAACTAAATAAGCTTATTGGTGAAAATTCTCACTTCGAATAACTTTTAATACACTATGGAGGGACCTTGATTCTGTACGATTTTAAAAATGAAAAGACTTACCTAGATCCATTTGTTTGATTAATTCAATGCAAGTTAGCCCCATAGCCAGCACTTAATAGAAATAATAATACCATATTTGTTATAAAGAATGGGAAAATTGGTTTTAAATTACAATAATGCCCCTAATCAAAAAAATATGAGAAATATAATTTTAATTGTATCGGCCATCATAGCTTCTTTTATTTTCGGCTATTCATTCAGAACAATAGCTGTTGAAATAAATGAAGATAAGGAAACATTTAGAAAAGTAACTGGCATAGGTGGAATATTTTTCAAGTGTGAAAATCCAAAACTTATGAAAGAATGGTATCAAAAAAATTTAGGAATAAAAACCAATCAATATGGGGCGGTATTTGAATGGAGACAAGGGGTGGATACCTTAAAAAAAGGCTTTACACAATGGAGTCCTTTTACACACACAACAAAATACTTTGAACCTTCTACAAAAGATTACATGATCAATTATCGTGTTGAAAACATTGAGAATCTTGTGAATGAATTAAAAAAAGATTCTGTGCAGGTTGTTGATGAAATAGAGACATACGACTATGGCAAATTTGTACATATACTGGATATCGAAGGCAATAAAATTGAACTATGGGAGCCCAATGATAGCATATATGAAAAAATGGGAATAGAGATGGGTTTGCATACCACAAAGTAATCCTTCTAGTGTATTGAGAAATTATTATCTTACTGTTGTTGATAGATCCCCTAAAAACAAGAAAAGATTCCGAGCAAAACAATGCCTACCCAATAAAATATGATTGGTCCGCTAAGATTTTATTGAACTATTAACCATCACAAAAAATTTAAGCCGTTAATAAGCAAAAAATAAATAACCAAAATTGCCATATCCACCCTCATCGCTTTATTTTAATTATATCAACCATTAATAATTACGAAGAAACTGAACACCATAAATAACATAAAGCACCAAATTGCAAAAAAACTATCAATAATTAACTTGCTTATAGAATCAAAATAAACGAAATTTCTGATTAATAAAACCAAGTAGTGGATGAAAATAACAATGTTTCACCATGCCATCCACAAAAACAAATCTAATAAAACCACTGTTGACTTGACAAAAGCAAGTTTACTTTTTACACGAGCTATACCAATAAAAAGGATGTCAAAACAATAAAATAGAATAGACAAAATACTACATCAACAACATCAATAAAATGTATAAACCATCAACCTTGCAAAAAATCTCAACAACAAACTTTATACAAGATTACGAACTAAAAAATGTAACTATATACCAAACTTATAAATGATAACCCAAGCAATTCTCAGTTCAGTTCACCAAAGAACTGAAAGAAGGCAAAATCGAACATTACTCATGTAAAACAACAATCCATACCAAAATAAAAAAAGAAACTAAATTAATACTCGACCACCGTCCAAGATAGAAACCCATTCAACAGCCATGAATTTTATAATTGATTACACCATATTAGCAGAGAAAACAGAACTACCCAAGTGAATATTCATAATAAAAATGTTTCCGTATCTTTGCAGAGTGATTATTCACTAACAAATC
>CAYZQX010000263.1:0-6356 GCA_964480615.1 uncultured Chitinophagales bacterium
AGGTGGAATGACCCAAAATGACCTATTTTTTGAGTTATTTAGCATCCCCTATTTATACCCTTATGGGGCGTATAGAGAAGTCGTAACGGTTATTTCTGACACCATCACCACTTTTGCTATTGTGTTTGCAGAAGCCGCATCAGATACCCTTTTTTTAGAAACACAATTGAGTGAAAATGGAACATATATTAAAATGATTCTGAGTGATATATTTGAACCTGGAATTTATGATTTAGATAGGGTTTGGCCAGTAGAGGATGCCTCTTGTGTTAGTTATTGTGGGTCTCCTTTGGTTGAGTGTACCACAACATGTCCTAATTTTGGTGCATATTCGAAAATCTATTTTGAATTTAGTGAGGATGATTATAGCTATAGGCGTACCTGCTCAGATGATGATGTGATCATAAGACCAGACTTTCTATGCCTTAAAGTAGATTCTCTTGTAAATTTAGATCCGATACATTATGGTATATTGATTAGTCGTGATTATCCTTATGAATCAATGGGATGTGAGGGGATATTTCAATCTAATTTTGTAGCTTTTGATGAAATACAACCATTTTTATGGGACAGTATTGCTGTTTTTGAATCGGAGATATTTGAGGACAATCACATTTATTATGCGCAGTTTGGAATGTTTATCGCTAATTATGATGAATATTTTTTTGAAGAGTTTTACCTACCCTATTTAATACCACTAGGTAATGAAGTTGATTGTATTGAAATAGCATCATACAATAGTGAACCATTTACAGAGATAAACAAGATTTGTGTCAGTCAATTAGATTACTACGAATGTCCTTTGCTCATAGAGGATAAGTTTATTCTTCAATTAGATTTTAAAGGTATTCCAAACCAAAATTATGTAGTATGGAATTCTTCCATGCCTGACTCTACTTATTTTTTTTCCACAGATATGTTTGGCAATTATTCTGAGTATCTTCCCCCACTATTTTCTGAAAATGAAGATGCTGAATTTTGCATCGCACCAGGTAATGACTTATCATTTCCAATTTGTGTAATACCTGTTTTGAAACCTTGGAATTCCTGTTTTTACATTAAGAAGCCTCCATACTTGATAGAATTTGAAAATGATACGATGTTTTATTGTGAAAATGAACCATTTAATTTTATTCCAAAAATCACCTGTGTCAATGATCAAGTTGATATCTGTGAGACCTCTATATCATTATTATTTTTAAATAATCTTATTCAAGAAACCAGTATAGAGGCATTAATTCAATCTTCGACTACCGTAATAGGGCCACCCTATTATCTTTATGATGCTGTCAATCTTATTAATATCAATATGTGTGATTATAGTCCCAGTATGATACAATCTGTTTACTCGGGAGATACTTTTTATTTATATCATGTTTATACCAGTAACTCATATTCAAATTCACTAATTCCCTATGATATGAGCAATGTGCAAGGTCCTTGGGTTCTTGTTCAAGATTGTGCTCAATCACCACTGATGGATATAGACTGTCCTATGTTTGAAGCAGGGATCACTATTATTCGCAATGATTCTACGATTACGCATTGTGAATTTTGGACACCATTCTCAGTCGAATTAGAGATATTTTCGACACCTTATGATACTTTTATAGTATATCGAGAAGATCAGATTATAGACACCATAAGTACATTTTATAATGGTATGGGATATGCAACTTTTGAATATGAACCTAATGAAACGAATATAGGTTCTATTCATTCCTATTATGATTTATCTATCCACCCTATAGCATTTCCAAATTGTGCCAAGACATTTGCAGATACACTTTATCAAGGTTTGGAATTAGAATGGCATGCCACAATAGAACATGAAGAAGATACGCTTAACTCTTGTGTTTATGATTCATTACTGATAAATTTATTATCCGTGTGCATTGACCCTGATTTTCCAGATGCTTGTGAGTCTAATTATGGCATTTATATTTCGGCTTTTCCAAATCTTCAGTTATTAGGGACAATGGATTCGGCTCGCTTTGATTATATATTTCCATGTAGTGATAATTTACAAATCGCATTTCCTCCCAATATCCTAGATGAGGATCAGGTATATTATGCGTATTTTATAGTAGAAGAATCACAAGGTTGGATGATTGTGCCTATACCACCTTTAATTATCAATACAGAATCTTCTTTACAGCAAGACTGTTCATTGCAATGTTCTGATATGATCTTGAATTATAATGTAAGTTGCTTTGAGACAAATGGTCCTTGTTCACCAATAATAAAGGTAATTGATCTTAATTTACAACAAAACTTCAATAGTGATATAGGCATATTTACAAACCTTAACTCAGATACAACTATCATTTCAAGTGGACTGGATAATATAAACGTGGAGATAGGTCCTATGCCCCTGGATTTTAATCTCAGTATTACAGTTTTTTTATTAGAAAACCAAGCTTGTACGAGTTTAATAAATTTTAGCCAGCCTAATGAGTGTGAATTAATTTTTCCTCTTGTATATATTGGTGATTTCCCAGAAGCATCTATTCAAGTTTGCAATTCCGATGATTTTGCAATGAACTTTAGTGAAATTTGTAGTTATCTTGACTTAGAAAACACTTGTGCGGAGAGTGGCGTAGGTTTTATACTATCTACTGATATAGATTTGATGGATATAATAGCTTTTGATCCCATTAATTTTTGTGAATCTGATTCGGGATTTTTATTTAGCAATGAATTGTTTTATGGGCATGATACTTTATACCTTAGTTCGGGTATTTATTTTGAAGTAGAAGATTCCATTTTGCCGTTTTCTAATGCTGTGGCTGTTATTCCGTATGAAATGGAAATAGAAGCAATACCTGATTTTTTCGTCATTAATTGCGACTCTACATCAAGCTTTACATGCCCATATTCTGAATGTAATTGGTTTAATGGTGACACGGGTACTTTATATCTTACCACTGATACAAATACCGAATGGGGCTGGGTGGATATAACAGATTCCATGGGCTGTACTATCAGAGATAGTTTTAATATCTTGCAACCAATCTGTGGAATTGCTGTTGAAAATTTACAACCACAATATTGTTGTTATCCAAATCCATTTAATGAATCTCTTTTAATTAGTACCGCTAAAGATTCACCTGTTCGTGTACAAATTATTGACTTATGTGGTAGAATTGTTTTTGAAGAATATTATTATACAAAGGAAGATATTGTAGTTAACTTAGGCTATTTAAATTCAGGCGTTTATTTTGTAGAGATATATGATCGAAAAAATGATAAGTATTATTTAGAAAAGGTTGTCAAAATGTAGAAAAATGGTTTTATGATTTGTCTCAAAATTTTGTTAACAGAAATTTTAAGACCAATACTATATGACTCGAGCTATATTCAACAAACTAAATAACTTGACAGGTAGTTGATCATTACTTATCAAGTATTATCCTTTATATTGCTCAATAACCTTTTAGTTATTATGGTAATACTAGGCTCATAACTAGTAGCCTTGGCATCATTGGATTTTTCATTTACCTATCATCTACCTATTAAAATGCAATAGAGGAAGCCCTACCCTATGGCTACAAGATAGAAAGCCTTATATATCTTTGCATTAAAATTATCAATCCTATTATCATTTTTGTATGGCAGCACAATTAGAGCGAATTGTAAAACTAAGTCAAGAGTTACTCAACAATGATGCGAAGAAAAGCCCTCGTGAGGAGGTCTCCTTATTACACGAAATTATTAACACCTGCGATCGATATTACTATATCGAAAACCAGCCTTGTATTTCGGATTATGAGTATGACATGCTATTCAAAAAACTTCAGTTATTAGAGTCTGAAAATCCTGAATTGCAGCGCAAGGATTCACCAACACAAAGGGTTGCGTATGGCCTTACGGATGAATTCACTTCCGTGCTGCACAATGTGGCCATGTTATCTCTTGAGAACTCTTATAATTCGGAGGATCTAATTGACTTTGACCGCAAGGTTAGGGAATTAAGTGGGGATGAAAAAATAACTTATGTGGTAGAACCAAAGTTTGATGGGGCCAGCATTGCCTTGGTCTATGAGGAGGATATGCTGGTGCGGGCAGCCACTAGGGGAAATGGTGTGGAGGGCGATGATATAACGAATAATGCTAGGGTTATCCGCACGATACCACTACAGGCTAAGTTTAGCACCTTGGGTATCAAAAAGATAGAATTGAGAGGGGAAGTGGTGATAGAGAAAAACAATTTTGAGCGTATGAATAAGCTGCGAGAAGAACAAAATATATTGCTCAGAGATCAGGGTAAAAAAGAGTTAGAGTTGTATAAAAATGCGCGCAATACCGCTTCAGGCGGACTTAGGATCAAAGACTCTAAAGAGGTTGCAGTTCGTGGGCTTGAGGCATTTATCTATCAGATAGGGTATGCCATAGATCACAATGGACGCAACATGCTGGGCAGTGAGCTGGCTTCTCATCATGAAAACATCGAGTTGCTCGCCCGCCTGGGATTTAAAACGCCTACCATTGAAAAAACAATCACTAAAGGCATAGATAAGGTACAAGATTTTTGTTTGGAATGGGAGGCAAAACGCGATACTTATTCCTACGAGATTGATGGTATGGTAATAAAGGTCGATGATTTAAAAATTCAGGAGAGTATAGGTGCCACAGCACATCATCCGCGATGGGCTATCGCGTATAAGTTTAAAGCTAGAGTGGCACAAACTAAGTTGATTGATGTGGAATACCAAGTGGGTAGGACAGGTGCTATAACGCCTGTTGCTCGACTAGAGCCAGTACCACTGAGTGGGGTAACGATAAGCAATGTGAGCTTGCACAATGAAGATTTTATATTAGAAAAAGGAATTATGATCGGTGATACCGTTACGGTGGAAAGAGCGGGTGATGTGATTCCCTATATCACGGGATATATGCCCGAGCAGCGATCAGGAAAGGAAACCCCTATCGTATTTCCACAATCCTGTCCCTCTTGCAATTCATTGCTTATTAAACCCGAGGAGGAGAGTATATGGCGTTGTATTAACCTCGAGTGTCCTGCCCAAGCCGAAGAAAGACTTATCCATTTTGTTTCTAAGGATGCCATGGATATAGCGGGATTAGGTCAGAGCATTATCAAGCGATTTATGGAACTGGGATTGATCAAGGGCATTACTGATATATATACTTTAGATCCCAACCAAATAATTAAACTGGATGGCTGGAAACAAAAATCGATCGACAATCTGATCGAAGGCATCAATCGCTCTAAGCAGCAACCGTCATCGCGACTATTAGTGGGATTGGGTATAAGGCATGTAGGTACTACAATGGCGAAGGTGCTCGCCGCTAAGGTAGAATCGCTGCTCGATTATGATAACTATACGCTAGAACAGCTCACCGAAATCGCTGATGTGGGACCTAAGGTAGCACTCAGTATCAAAGCGTTTTTTAATAATGAAGCCAACTTAGCAATGTTGCGTGAATTAGAAGAGCTTGGTGTAAATATTAATAGAGAAGAAAGACTCATTAGTGGGGATAGTCTTGCGAACAAAACATTCTTATTTACTGGCAAACTCAATAGACTTACACGAGAACAAGCAGAAGCATTAGTAGAAGAATATGGTGGAAAAAATTTAAGCTCAGTAAGTGTGAATCTCAATTATCTTGTGGCAGGTGAAAAAGCAGGCAGCAAGATTGACAAAGCAAAAAAAATTGCCACTATTAATGTAATAACCGAAGATGATTTTATCGCTATGATAGGCCAAGACCTATAAGCTATATAATGGGAATTATATAGGGCAAATTAATCAATAAGACTCTGGACACTGGGTTGCGGACACTGGACACTAGACACTGGACGCTAGACTTAGTGTAGTTCCTGCAACTAACCTCAGGATCGTAAATCAAAAATCTGGAATCGTAAATCGCTTTAACAAGACACTGGACTTTATGTAGGGCTTGCTAAATAACTCTGAAATCTTTTATTGTAATGGGTTCTAACCAATATAAGTGCAAAGGATATCCACACAATTTTATGGATTTCAGTAAAAAAGCTTGCATCATATAAAGGCAATGTCGTCTGTTACATAGGTCTCCATCAAGTTGTATTTGCGATAAGGATCGAAGCATATCAAGCGCAAGCGCAGATACTTGCTACCTATAGTAAAAAAAATTCGCAAGAATTACCCCACAGCGACGCAGAAATCGAGCGATAGCGAAGATTCTTGCTTGCCATTGAAAATAAACTATTCAGCAAGTAGCGAGGAGTATAAGCGAAAAATCAAGCGAAAGCGCAGATTCTTGTTGCCAATAGAAAATTTTATAATGTCGCAAGTAACCTGGGCCGCAGGCATCGCCATAATCGCAAATTTTTGAGTTATTTAGCAAGCCCT
>CAYZQX010000264.1:0-6350 GCA_964480615.1 uncultured Chitinophagales bacterium
GCATTAGATAAGTGTTTTTTAAGAAATATTACGTAATTTTAGTCGGAGTTACGGTTTAATATTATTATAGGATTTAGATATTATAAGAGCAATGAATATTCACATAATTTTGGGTTTGCATAAAAAAGCTTGCATCATAAATATAAAATGTCATCTCATATACATTGCTCCTTCAAGTTGTATTCGCGATAGGGATAGACGCGTAAAGCCCACAGCGAGGCACAAATCGAGCGATAGCGAAGATTCTTGCTTGCCATAGAAAATAAACCTTCCAGCAAGTAGCGAGGACTTGTAGCATATAGCCCGGGCCGCAGGCATCGCCATAATTTGCTCTTTTTTAGTTATTAAGCCTGCACTAATTATATCTTGTATTTTTGATTCATTATCATTACACCACAAATAAAATTTCCACATTAATATGTCAATTATTAAATCGGTTCGAGGCCTCCACCCAAAATTTGGAAAAAATTGTTTTATCGCTGAGAATGCCACCATTGTAGGAGAAGTAATTATGGGTGATAATTGTAGTGTATGGTTTGGGGCGGTGGTGAGGGGTGATGTACATTCTATTTACATCGGCGATCAGGTGAATATACAAGATGGCGCTATCATACACTGCACCTATCAAAAAGCGCCGACGAAAATAGGCAATCGGGTCTCCATAGGACATAGGGCTATCGTACACGGATGCACTATTCACGACAATGTGCTTATCGGCATGGGAGCAATCGTGATGGATCACGCTGTGGTAGGCGAAAATAGCTTAATAGCAGCAGGCGCTGTGGTGCTGGAAAATTCAATCATTGAGCCTGGAACAATATGGGCGGGTGTACCAGCTAAAAAAGTCAAGGATCTATCGCCTGAGGTATTTAAACACAACATCGAACGCATCGCTAATAATTATACAATGTATGCCTCATGGTTTACTGATGAGGACAATGCTATAAAGCCCGAAATTGTGTAGGAGCTTGAACTAAGTTATTGCATCCTTTAATCACAATAACGCACATATTACAATGGTATTAATGAGCGAATTAGGAATTGCTGAATAGCTTATACAGCCTTTGATAGCAATAGAATTGTATATAGTCTGTGGCAATTTTATGCAGCTAGTACGGCAGAGCCCAAAAAATAGCCAATTACTGTCCCTTGCGGTGGAGAAAAACTTTATTGGTTTTTGGGGGATTTCCCAATCACAAATTCAGCTCAAAGAAACATTATATAGGAGAGGGCATTTTATTTTTATGATGCAAGTTTTTTTTAGGAAAACCCATAAAATTTCGTGAATATTCATTGCACTTATAATGGCTATAACCTATTACTATAAAAGATTTCGGAGTTATTGAGCAAGTTCTATTTATTAGTTCAATAATTAAAAAATTGATGTATTGTTTTATGGCGATATATTGCTCCCTTTGGCAATATTATATTTGGAAAGTTGGGCGTATTTATTGCATTGGTATATGCCTGTGTCTCCAAACAGATTCCCCATCTAAAATTATCAAAACTGCCATACTTCATTTGATTAATTCCCTCCATATAATTGCCTGTATATACTTGCATACATGGTTGATTGGTAATTATTTTCATCCCAATTTTAGACTTATCTCCAAGCAATATACAAGCTGGGTTTTGTATATTATTCTTATTGTAATTTTGTAGTACAAAATTATGATCCACACCATTAGCATATCCTAATTGCTGATGGGATTGATCTAGCACTTCCGAGAGGATTTTTGCATCACGCATATCTAGTGGCGAGCCTTGTACAGGTAGCAATTCGCCAGTGGGTAAACTATCCTTATCAATAGGACAATAACGCTGCGCCATCACCTGCAATCGATGATTAATTATAGAGCCACTCCCACAGCCATTGAGATTGTAAAAATTGTGTTGTGTCATGTTTATTAGCACCTGATCCTCAGGTGAACTGGCAACCATTTCACATATCATTTCATCAGACTCGGTGAGTGTGTATATACATTCTACATAATAGGTTCCTGGGAATCCGCAATTATTTTCGGTTCTGTTTTGTTCAATTACTAGTGAAAATTTTACTTCGTTGTTTGCTATATTTTGAATATTCCACATTTTACTGTGCCATCCAAATATTCCACTATGATTATTGTGTATTCCGTTGTTTTTATCAAGCACATATTTTTTATTGTTTAGCATGTAGGAGGCATTAGAGATTCTATTGGCACAAGGACCGATAATAGCTCCATAATAGGGTTCACTGCTAGTCATACAATCCACTGCTTTTTCAGGGCCTACGATCACATCAACCCAATCATCATTCGCATCTTTATAGGATAATGTGATCATCCTAGCGCCATAGTTGGTAAGCATAGCCTTTAATCCACGACCGTTGGTAATAGCTATTTCAGTAGGGGAACTATCGCTGTGTAAACTATTCATTATAGTATAAGCAATATATGAATACAAGTGTATGATGTCATTATTATAAGCAATAGCTAAGTATATACACCATCATTCTGGTTTGTATTTTTTACATCCTTTTTCCAGCCACACACCCCATTTTCTATCATAAGGATGAATAGCACAAGTTTTGCCATTTTTATCATAAACTGGAAGATCATTATTGACCCATTCAAATATGCCACCATATAAATTATACACATTATTATACCCTAACTGCTTCAAGTCATAGGTTATTTTTTCGCTCCTATAACCCACAGAGCAATATACTACGATGGTGTCCGATTCACATATATTTTTCATTCTAACAATATCAAAATCTTCATAGCCCACCCATATTGCATCCTCAAGATGACTCACTTCATATTCAGTTTTAGATCGTGAGTCCAGCAGTACTGGGTTGTTAAATTTTTCCAAGCGGGCAATGCTTATTTCAGGTACATTGTGTTCTAATAAGGTGTTAATCATCCACCCATAAGCTTTATTATTGACCTGTGCATCGGAATCTAAACCTATTGTCCATCCTATAGTACATAGCAATAATATTTTTATGTTCATTCTCATATGCGCCTATAAAATTAGTACTTTTTATGCATAAAAAAACCGCACTTCGCATGGAAGTGCGGTTTATAAATTTTATTATTCTATTTTAGTCTTTTACAAATCGAATAATTTGTTTTTGACCATTTTCTAATATCTCAACAAGATAGATTCCTGAAATTAAATGGTTTACAGGTATTCTTCCTTGCTCACTCATTGTAGAAGAAACTAAACGTCCTTGAATATCAAATATTTTCACTTGTAATTCAAGTCCTGAATAAGGAAGAATCGCCAATTCATTTGAAGCTGGATTAGGCGCGATAGAAAACACGGTGGCTATTCCAGTACGCTCTATCAATATTACTTCTGATGTAAGGTACTTACCATTGTAATCAGTTTGTGTAAGACGATAATAAAGAAGACCGTTTGTTACCTTTTCATCTAAGTATTGATAGTGTTTTTCAGCGATTGAATTTCCTGCGCCATCTATGATTGCGATTGTTTCAAAATCTTGGCCATCCACCGAGCGCTCTAATGAGAAATAGTCGTTCTCCGTTTCCGATCCTGTAGTCCAGTGTATTAAATTTGCACTACCTTCGGCTCTACCACTAAACTCGATCAATTCGATTGGTGTCTTATAACATATTACGGTTTCTGATCTTGTCGCAGCGCATCCCACACCATCTTGACAAGTGTAAGAATAAGTTAATCCATCGAACTGACCTAACATTATACTCACACTTTGATTAGCTTGAAAAGCTACACTATTCAGGTTAGTACCTGCGATTGTATAACTAGCACCTGCTAAGAAATCAGGCAACCCGCCATCAGCGCTTAGGGTCAATGAGAAATCTCCTGTGAACTCCCAGTCGCAAGATTCATTAATTAATATTGTAACAGGGCTTAGGAATACTACTGGTGTGCCTGGTGCTACTACTGTACAAGGACTATCCATATTGACCCCACCAGCGCCATTACTTGGGCCTACGATAGCGGAGATATAATACTGTGTATTGATTGAGCTGCCGCCTTGTGAAAATACTCCTGTGCCATTCATAGCTAGGACTGTACCTAATGAGGTTCCTGGGAGGGTATGCAATACATAAATTAGAACATGACTTGGTTGTACAACCGACCCTTGCGCCTGTGAAGAAGCTGAACCTCCTGCACAAATATATTGTGCACTTGCCGACATCGTACCTGGTGTAGAACCACAGCACAATGGGGCGTCATAACTTATGGAAGCGGAACAGCCAGCGATCCCTACATCAGTTACAGATACTACGTTATTAGCACTCGCATCACCAGGCAAAGTAAATGTTAGTGGCAATGAAGTGTAAGGATGGACACCATAATCAACGCCACCTATTGAAAGGCTAAAATTGGCACTTGTTTCTGATGAATTGAAATTGATTGTTAATCCATAGCTAGTACCTGAGCAAGCAGAAACCTGAGCTGTAAGGTCGCTTATTACGCAAGGGATCTCACAGAACAAGGCATCAAAACTTCCTTCTACACCACAATTAGGTGTATTTAAGTCGTTTATAAATAAGGGTATGTCATTAATATCATTGCCAGGTAATGTAAGAACAACAGGCAGATCAGTGTACGCATAGGGACCATAAGAGTTACCGCCAGCAAGAATTGTAAATCCATCAGTAACCTCTGTGTAGTCAAAATTAACAGTAAGGTTGAAATTAGTACCTACACAATCACCTTCTATAAGGGTTAAGTTAGACAATTCGCATACTGGTACGCAAGCTGGAGCATCAAAAACACAATCAGTTCCACAGCCATCATTATCCAAGTCAAATACATAAACTTGTATGCCCGTCTGACCATTACCTGGCAAATCAGGAATCGTTACAGTAGTAACGGATCCTTGCGCTCCATAAGAAAATGGACCATAGGTCTCCCCATCAATAGAAACCATAAATGCGGTTGGGCCTACTCCAGCAGGTACAAATGACACATCGAGTTCATAGCTAGTACCATCACATATCGTAGGATTAATTTCGAGATCAAATAGGGAACATGATGATTCGATAGCACATTCAGCAGCGGAGAATAAATAAAACTTATCATCTAAGAAGTCACATCCATCTACATCACCTAGTGGACCATCATAATCCGTACCTGGATGATCAAATCTACCTATTAAGGCAAAAGAATTATCATTATTCGCATTGATCCCTACCGTAGCTGGGCTACCGCCAAATCCATCAATACCCTCTGATGCAGCACCAGTGGTAAAATCAATATCGCAATAGTAAAATGCTGTATTATTTCCAATACCTATAATTGGGTCATTACCATCAGTAATCACTACTTCAAATGTAGCTTTTTTATCACACATTTCATTGAAATATCCCACTTCAACCCATGCTACAATAAGATGCGTAGAGGTAAGTTCCATCCATATTTCACCACATTGTCCTATATCAATGTCAGACCAATAAGGAGCTACCATAACCGCTAAGTTATTAGGAATTCCTTGTGGAGTAAAAGTTGTGAAAGGTATATCAAATGTTAAATTACCATTAGTGTTAATATAGCAACCTTGATACGGAGAACCACAAACAGAATATTCGAAATCGAATGGAATAAAGTCTGAGGCACAATCATCACAAGTCCAGCCATTACTGCCATCGAAAGATGAAAACACGACACGCGTCCAAGTATCATAATCAACAGGGATCATACATCCTTGCTCCTCAGGCTGACAAATAGTGTTTGTTTTTAAGAAAAAATGGTTGCTAGGGAAACTAGTTGCAACCGGCTCTGACTCGGGAGTAGGTAATAGACCTTGCGCCATCATCAATTTTTGTTCTGCATTAGGATGCGTTAGGCCTTGGGCATGAATCCCATTACTCATGAACAGCATTAATGCACTACAAAATACTAGTAAAATTCTTTGCATGGTGATAAAAATATTATTTTGGGGGTGAAGTTACGAATTATTATCAATAATTTCTGAATTTTGCCGTAATTTAACGAACTTATGTCAAAAATTGATGTTTTCACCCTTTTAAAAAACCGCAGGTCAGTAAAGCCCGAATTGTTTGATGGTGGTGATATAGAGGAAAATTCCTTAGAATTAATCTTAGAAGCAGCGAATTGGGCGCCGAGCCATGCACTTACTGAACCGTGGCGGCTAAAATTGTTTCGCAATGAAAGCCTCCAGTCACTTGGACATTTTGAGGCAGAATATTACAAAAGCAACACCCCTGCTGAAAAATTTGTGTCTTTGCAATACGAAAAAGCAATGACCAGACCACTTAACTCATCGGTAGTTATGGCAGTGAATATGCACAGGGTAAAAACCGGCAAAATCATCTCCTTATGGGAGGAAATAGCCGCTGTAGCCTGTG
>CAYZQX010000265.1:0-6325 GCA_964480615.1 uncultured Chitinophagales bacterium
CAGGAAATAATTTTGGTACAATAGGGTCAACTGGATCAGGATCCTCTGTACAAGCCTCAAGGGATTTTGTAACGATAGTTATAGCTTTTTGTGGAGCAACACATCCTTCAGCAGTGGTATAAATTACACTATATTCAGTGGTATCGCTCACAATGGCTGTAATTGCACTACCAGTACTTGATTGAATGCCATTGCCTGCCCATTCAAAGCTGCCATCCAGACCTGTTACTGACAAGGTGATGGTATCACCTGCACATACTGCAAGCGAATCAGTAAGGATCTCAAACTCGGGGATTGAATACACTTCAACTGAAATTGTGTCGCTAAAGGAAGCTATACCAGCACATCCATCCGCTATTAAGCTCACATAATAAGAATCACTTACTGTAGGTGCAATTATTGGATCTGTTCCAGTTACATTTATCGGCTCACCAGTACTTGCAGCTGTTATTGACCATGTATATTGACCTCCAGTCGAATTATTATTAATCACAAAATCTTCACCTGGACATAAGCCAGTAACACCAGGAGTAAAATTAGCAACAACATTTTGTGATTGATCCACAAATATTACTATACTGGAAGCATCACTACATCCATTGGCATTTGTATATTCTAGCTCAATAACATTCAATTCTTCAGTAACAACAAGAGATACTGTAGCCGAAGTACTTGGCAATAAGTTATCACCTATCCAATTAAAACTGCCTTCCGTTAGGTTTGATTGGATACTCACTGTATCGCCTAAGCAGGCATATTCACTTGCAGCATTTAAAGTCACATCAGGGTTTTCGACAATGGTGTAAGCCTCTAGTATTTCATATTCATCTTGTGTAGATCCACAACCGTAAGCAGTCAATAATAGGTTATAAACACCTGGTGTATCAAATTCTAAATCAGGAATTTGGGTGTCATACTCAGCAACAATTGTTCCTGAATTTGCTTCAACCACCTGCCATAAGTAACTCTCAGCGGAAATCGTATTATTGTCAATGGCAACTGTTTCTCCAAGACAAAGTACTTGATCGTTATTGCCGTTATAATCAACGACAAAGCCAGCTGTTGGTGCATTGCTATTATTGACATTCACTTGTTGACTTACTGTAGCTGATGCACAACTATTATTATCTAAAGTACTTACTGCTACTGTTCCAAATGTTTGCAAGTTCTCATCCCAATCCACTATAATGGAAGAGGTGTTATCTCCTGATACGATTTGACCACCAGTAACCAACCAATCAAATGAGGTAAGTCCAACATTATCGATTTGGTATTCAACCCCTGTCTGACCTGAACAAATTGTTTGGCTTCCGGAAATTATTGGCTGTATAGGATTTATTAATATTATGGGAACGATACTGCTTGTTGAACACCCAAGATTATCAATGTATGAAAAGCTAATATTTGTAGTACCTACCGCATTAACCACACTCGGGTTAAATGAAAATGTACCATTACCTAAATCTGTTATTCCTAAGCCACTAATTGTCGTTCCTATAGGGTTAACATTAAAAGTTTGTGCGGAACCATTTACACAAAAATTTTGATTCTGCTGTAGGCTTGTCTGAATATTAACATTAGAGCAAGAATTGGTGGTACAAGTAATAGTGCTTGCAGGTGAGGCACCACAAAGAGGACTTGATGCGTAAACTGAGAAGTTAACACTTGTCCCAGGACTTAGATTATTAACTGTATAGTAAGTGTTTGTTATAATAGAAGGATTACCACTACTTGTCACTGTATAGAATGTAGAACCAGCAATTGCGGGCCAGCTAACTGTGATTGAATTCATGGATGATTCCAAGCACTGAAGTGCTGGTGCTGAAACATTCGCCAAAACATTAACTGTTTGACTAGTCTGATAAGAAACACACCCAGCAGAGTTTTGCGTATATAGACTTACAACTCGCGATCCAGGGGTCAAATACTTAATTACAAATACCTCTTGACCTATTTGATTCATAATCTGATAAGTACCAGGTGTGCCGAAATTCCAGGTAAAGTTGGTTATATTCGCATTACTTCCTGTGAATGTGAAAGTAAATGTATCATCGATACAATTCTCAAAATTGGCATCACTAGGATTTGAATCTAATATACTGAAAGTGGATGTTGGCGGAGCAACTACATTAACTGTTGTAGATCTATCGCAATTTTGGCCAGTTGCTGGATCTATATAGTTGGCTATAATGGTAACATTGCCATTCAAATTTCCAGGTGAAAATGTGTTAGTAGGTGTCCCATTAACCGTGAAGTTAGCTGGTATATTTGAACTAATAACGAATGGTGCTGCATTATTACAATAGACTGGATTGATATTATTGAATTGAAATAATGATGAACATGTTGCTACAGCTCCTTGTACAGTAAAATTAGCTGAAGCTGAATTGTTTGTATTTTCATTGCAATCTTCTGTGATAGAGTTTTGCGGGTCAACTGTTACAGTAACTGTATAGTTTCCTGTGATATCCCAAGCTGTTTCTTGAATAGGAATTTGAATGGTCAATGGGGCTATATAATCTACATTGACATTCACATTTGTAGTAGTTGTAAAAGGAGCTACGCCTGGAGGACCCGTAACAACTGCTTGTATTGTAAGATTTCCACTGTAACTATTACCCAAATTGAGTACCATTAAATTAACTGCAATGTTCCCTGTTTGTGTCGTTTCTATAGTAACGTCAGGTAAACTGACTCCTGATCCCTGGATTAGTGTGAATTCAGGATGATCAAAATGATAGAGCTTAGTAGCTGGGTCTCCATCAAATGTAAATTCTAAGCATGTAACCTTCACCCCTTCGCTATTCGGATCATATATATCTTCTATAGTTTGTACGATACTTGATCCTATCGATTCACCATAATGTGTTACAAATAGATTCTGTGTAAATGCATCAGCAAAAATATCTAAGAATGCTGGATAAGCCAAAAATAATGTTGCCATATAGGCGATTGCACCGTGATTATCGGAAAGTACCCATTCCTCTGACATAGAAGTGTTAGATGTCTCGTGAATTTGACCTACAAAGCAAGAGTTGGAAAGAATAAATGGATACATACCCTCATTATCATAAGTCTCAGGTGCATTAACATCATATTGCCAATACAATCCTTCGCTATGTCCATTGTAATTAATAAAATTCAAACCACCTTCAAGATAGTCATCAAATAATGGACTTGGAAAACTACAGTGATTGCAGTTGTCAGTAAGTGTTGCAACTAAGTTCATCCCTGCTTCCTCGCCTTGTGCAGTTGCAGCGTACTGTTGACCAAATTCATTCAAATATTCAAGTTCATCTTGTCCCCAACCTTTGGCAATAAATAAGGCGTTTTTCATCCATCCTCTATGAGCTAGGTCACAATAAGTTTCGGCATCTAAAAATGCTTGTTCATATTCCACCATTTTTGCTAAATAGCTCCTAACCTCTTCAGGCGTTTGAGCAGGCAAGCGGCCTATTGCTATTTGCGGTTGATAGGAAAAAATATTCGGGGATGCTAGCATGTTATCTGATGGCTGGTGACCATAAGTAGGAATTAAACACAGTGGTTGATAGTTAGGATTATACCTGAACGCTGGGTATTTAACACCCTTTCCCATTAAAAAACAATGTGAAGGAGCGACATTCCATTGACCTGGACTCTGTGAACTCATTGCATAATTGAGAAAATTCCTTATAGCTAATGGATTCCTTACGATACCGTGGGCAAACTGATCATACAATTCATTAATGTCCACTAAAGCAATGTTATTAAAACTGCATACAGGCGATGTTTTTCCATTAGTTTCCATATAGGAAGGTGTAGAGGTGAGAACGCTTGTTTGACGATAACGCTTGTATTGATCAACCCAATCTGTAGCGCCTGCTCTAAGTGTAGGATGGGTGATTATGATGTACTGACCTTGATTTTGTGCAAGACCAAAATTTACGAAATTTTTGCTTGATATTTCACTAGGAGCAATCTCCTTTACAGCCAATGAATTCGTAGAGTTTGTTATGAATATCTGATGGGTAGAGGCAATGCCTGCTTGGTATGGAATTTTAAATTTATAAATGCCATTTTGTACGACAGGAACTAATCTCTTTTTACTTGTTAAGTCAAATACCAAAGGTGCTGTCTCCCCCACAAAATTATTGATTTCAAAATATTTATCAGTGGTAATTTCAGCATTAAACAAGAATGATCTCTTGCCTTCCATATCAAAACTATGCGGGTAAGTTATTGTTGCAAATATTGGTGCATACTTCGTAGTGTAAGGAAAACCAGTTGAGGACTCTACACCATTCTGTGCCTCGCACTGAATGCTCGTTGTAGCAGCACCTATTGCATTAGAAGGAATATTAAATTGATAATTTTCTATCTCATACTCTTGGCTAAAATCATCTATATAAGTCGTGTTATTAACCTTAATGATGATGTGTTGATCATTGTAAGCACCTATGGAGTGGAAACGACCTACCGTTCTAAGATTTACTGTAGGTGATGGGCCATTAGAATAGTAACTAGCAGTAGGGACGACTACCGAGGTGGGCTGACCTGCTATTGCAGTAGGTCCTACAAATCCTTCACCCTTCTCAAAATCGGCAAACCATATACTGGTTTCTCCTACATTGGTATGTGGTTCTCCAGGATGATGCAATGTCGTTGCATTTTTTCTTGATACATGCATAAAAAAAGGCTGCGGCGCACCTGCTCCACTTATATCATTCGCCGCTGACTCTATTCGCAAATGCGAACCAGCTGGGTCAGAAACTAAAAAATAGGTGATGAAGTCAGTAAATAAGGATACATCATCATTTCCATGATGACTGGCATACCAAAACAATTGTGTATCAAAATAACCATCATTTTTTTCGCCATAAAATTCTATAAAATCCGATGGCCCAAAATTTCCTGATGTAGAAACATAGATCGGAATTTGTTCACCACGTACAAATAATTTAAGATTAGCTCCATTCAAATTGATACCAGAACTCAATAATGTGGTATATTCAATTCTGTGAAGTCCTGTAAAATCAGAGCTGAATTTGTAATACGTCTTGCTAAAATCAATCCATTCATTCCCAAAATTCTGGGCAGTTATGGAGGTTCCTAGCATTAACATACAAATAATCTGTAGGATTATTTTTTTCATTTTTTTAATTTTTTTAAAGGTGCGAAGATACGAACAAGGGTTGAAAACCAATAATTATGTTGTTCAATTTTTTACAAATTTGATGCTTTTGTTGAAAAAAAATCAATCATAATTCATTATATTTCAAATATTTACGAAATTTTGCTTTAACTATCGAAAATATTCTTTATGAGTCAATTAATTATTGGTTTTTTGGAAATAGTTCCTACTAAACAATACAATTACTAAAAATAATTAATTGGCACTCATATCCAGAACATAGACGGAATATAGCTGAATGCGTTGCCTATGGATTCAGGTTTGGTAATAATTTCGTTACTAAATGAAAAATATTGAATTTGTAAAGCTAAAAGCTAATCCTCAAACTAAGCTGCGTAAAATTACGGAAAATCTTTCGACTTATGCATTGAAATAATACATTTAACTCATCTAACAATTCTAGTCATTAAAAAATAAAGGCAACAAACTAATTATCTCTTGTAATATAAAATCAAATATCTATAAAAATCATTTCATTTTCTTGGCGATGCCTCCGGCCCGGGCTATACAGGGCTTCGCTGCGCTCCGGTACTGGGGTGGCGGGCTTTCGGCTTTATTATTTGCAAACTGTTGAAAGCCCGCCACCCCAGTACAAACCCTTACTATCCCTATCGCTGGCTGCGCGATTTACGACTCACGATTTTCGATTTACGATTATGATGTTTGTGGCAGTAACTACATAAAGTCTAGTGTCTATTATCTAGTGTCTAGAGTCTAGTTAAAGCGATTTACGATCCTGATGTTTGTGGCAGTAATGACAGAAAGTCTAGCGTCTATTATCCAGTGTCCAGCTAAAGCGGTAGGGATGCGGAATGGTTTAGTCTTATTCACTGACTACCATCATTCCCGTTTTAGGTAAAATGTGTCGTTATAGACATTAGTTTTTTTATAGAGAATTTAAGAGGTAGTCAGTGAATGAGATCGAAAACAAATCGAGCTTGCCTAAATTCTGGCGGCCACTTAAAAAATTAAATGCCAGAAAGTGAAGCCTGAAGCAGCCCGTGTCTGTAAGGCATCGCCAAAACAGAATAATTATGCGTTATTCAACTCTTCTTAATTCAATAAAAAGATTACTCATTTCAACTAAAGTATGAATGCCTACCACTCTGAAAGATTCAGACAAAATCAATATTTGTAAAAATATAATTACCT
>CAYZQX010000266.1:0-5991 GCA_964480615.1 uncultured Chitinophagales bacterium
ATTCCCCTTCGCATCTGATGTTGCAATAGTTTTGATTTGGTAATTATTGGGATTTGGAATATTTAATGTGATCGCACCAGTGGCTGCGCCGCTGCAATCTTCGTGGGTGATTACCGCATCTACTTCTAACCCTTCTATATCGGATACAGCGATGTACTTAGTTCCAGGAAATCCTGCACCACTATATACTACTGAATACAACCCTGCTTTCGTATCCATTATGTCCTCCGTAGTGGTGAATGGCTCCCCAAAGAATGGCTCATTTTCATACCACTGGTAGGTTATATCATCTACATTCACCCCATCCCATAATGGTATTGGCGTAATATCTATAGCTCCGTTAGACTGGTTGCAAGATGGTTCAGTAACATTCGCAATGATGCTTGCGCTAGGGCTATAACCTGGCTGAATCCATTTTAACTCATCGATGCTAAAACCATGATGGTCAGCCCATACAGCGAGGCCAGTATATGGCATATCTTCAATATAGGCATTATTCATTTCATTGGCTACCTGATTAGCCAAGGCTGCACCATCCGTTTCACGCATTAGATGCCCTACTGCACAAGCAGTACCAAAATCATCGATAAAATAAGGAATGACGAATTGGTGATACAAATTCTGAGGATATACGCCCTCTTGCCAATAGCTGTGCAATATATCCAAAGCCTCCACTCTCGCTATTCGCTGATCAGGATCCAAAGCATCTGTATTCCTACTGCGGAGCTCATGTTCTACGAATTGCAGGTGAGCGCTTATTAAATCCTCGTGATCTGTGATGGTCATCACTGGCAACTGTTGAATCAATTGGCTGGGGGCACATTCCCACTGCTTATTAAGAGCGACAAGCTGCTCATATAAGGGGGATGCCACTAAATCAAACCCAAGCGAGGATATCGCTAATAAAATGATAATAAAAATCGGATTCTTCATAATAAAAGATATATGTAACTATATACGATGCAAAAATGCGGAATGTAACCCTCAATTTCAAATACAATTTTGATACATTGTACAGGGAAATATGATGCGTATGTAACACAAATATACATATATCGCTGATTATCAATATTATACAATATTACAATTTTACCACCTTGTACAAAATCAAAATTAAAAATAAATAATCTTCTCTCAAAATATCGCCATTGAGGAAACCCTTCAAAACCACAGTAAAATTACGCTATTTTCGGCTAGGTCAGCGTTAAAAAAAACAAAATATTTTAGGCATCGAATCCCAACAATACAAAAACAATTAGACGATCTAATGATAAAAAATGAGTCTAAAGCCCTTACACTCAATCAAAAAAACTGACACAATAATTCAAGATTGCAAGCCAATAGCCATGCCTCCAGCCCAGGTTACTTGAGACTTAATTTTTGATAGGTAACAAGAACCTGCACTATCGCTTGGTTTGCTTCTATTCCCATCGCGAATACGAAAAAGCGATATAAATAAAGGCCACACATCATTTTTTCACCAATAAAACAATCACTAAATTTGCTGAACATGATACAGCCTACCCAACATACCAAAGTCTATCAAACCATTACCGCCATCTCTGCTAAGGAATATATAAGAATACGCAAGGGTATAGCTAGGACCAAGTTTTATTACGATGAGCTGGGCCGGCTATTTGATTCATACATCAACCAATTCAAGGAGTCAGAAAAAAGTGTTCCTGTCGCCACTCAAGATAAGATATGGCCACTCATCTTACCTGATGAAAAGTTTAACCCGACCAAAATGCGGAGAATGAATTCGGACTTGTTGAAATGTATTAAGTCGCACTTGGAAATTGACTATATCGAACACGAAAATACGGAGAGTTCCCTCCTAATATTGAAAATACTCAATGAATACCGCATGGATAAGCTTGTGGAAGAAGCACTAGATCATTGCAATAAGATCGTAGAACTAACACCCTATAAAAACAGTGAATATTATTACGATAAGTTTAGAGTACTCAAGGAAGTCAATACCTACAATGAGCGCAATAAAAGCAGGATTGGAATTCCTAATTTTAAAGAGTTTCTTATTAACCTCGACCTATTCTATCTCTCCGAAAAACTGAGAAACTACTGCGAGTTATTATCCATAAAAAATGTATTGATGTATGAATATCAACCCTTGTTTATGGAAGAAATATTAATGCACATTGAACAGGTTGACTATTCGCCTTATCCGGTAGTGTATTCCTATTGCTTAATCTACAAGATGCTGAGTGATCCTGATAATGAAGATCATTATTTTAAGTACCGCGATTATTTTAGCAAGCAGGTAGATTATTATGAACCATTAGAGGCACAGAATCTATTTCGGTTTGGGCAGAATTACTGTGTCAAAAAAATAAACTCAGGAAGGATGGAATACTTGAGGGAATTTTTTAACTGGTACAACTTACAAATAGAAACAAATAGATTAATATACAATGATGAGCTATCCCCTTGGACATTTAAAAACATCGTAACCACTGCATTAAGGCTCAAAGAGTTTGACTGGGCAAGCAATTTCATACATAAACATAAGCCATACATCCCCTATGCACATCGAGAAAATGCCTATCGCTATAACCTCGCCAATTTATGTTTTTATAGGGCTGATTATAACCAGGTGTTAAAATTATTATCCGCAGTCGAATATGAAGATATATTTTATCAGCTAGATGCGAAGTCCCTGCTTATGAAAACTTATTTTGAACGCAAAGACTTTAGTGCACTCATACATCTTATGCAAAGTTTTGGCATTCTGCTCAGGCGAAATAAAATGGTTTCTGAATTTTATCGAAAAATATATTCTAACCAAATTAAATTCATAAAACAACTAGTCAAGTCAAAATATATGAACAAGAATCAATTGCTCAAACTATTGGAACAGTTAGAAAAAGAAACACATATAGCCGATAGTGGATGGATAAGGGAAAAGATTAATACAGAGCTCCACAAATACAAGATTTAAGTCAAGACGACAAGCTATTCAATCAAGGGTTTGCTCGATAAATAGTCCGGCTTTATACTGCTATCGTTATAAATATTGTCACTTATAATTTCATATAATTAGGGCTTTCTAAATAATTCATAAGTTTGCGATTTTGGCGATGCCTACGGCCCGGGCTCTACGCTATACTCCTCGCTCCTAAAGTCGCTGTGGGGTGTCGCTGCGATCCCTATCGCGAATACAACTTGAAAGAGCACTGTGCAAGAGAAGACATTTCATATTTATGATGCAAACTTTTTTGCTAAAAAGCAGAAATTATTGTGCATTTCCTTTGCACTTGCATATTCCATAATTGTTTAGTATAAATGATTTCGGAGCTATTTAGCAAGCCCTAATTAATACATTGTTAAAATACAAGAAGGATGTTACTTGGGCACTGAATAAGTCAAGTGCTTAGGTTGTTACTCCACCTCTAATGCGCCACCTTTTTTCAATTCCTTGAGAAAATCACTGGCAAAAATAAAGTCATTCAGTACGGCATCGTGGCTGTGCAACACCTCTTTATTAGAGCCTTCCCACTGTTTGAGTCCCTGATGGAGAAACACTATTTTCTCACCTATGCCAAACACGGAATTCATATCGTGTGTATTCATAATGGTGGTAATGTTTTTTTCAGTAGTGATCTCACTAATTAACTCATCAATCTTGATTGCTGTTTTAGGATCGAGGCCTGAGTTGGGTTCATCACAAAACAAATATTTTGGTTCCATAATGATGGCTCTTGCGATGCCTACACGCTTCATCATACCACCACTAATCTCAGAAGGAAATTTTTTATTAGCACCCACTAAGTTTACTCGCTCTAAGGTCTGATCTACCTTATGCATTTTTTCTTTTAGAGTCATATTCGTAAACATGTCGAGCGGGAATCGCACATTCTCTTCCACTGTCTGTGAGTCGAATAGTGCGGAACCTTGAAACAGCATACCTATTTGCATTCTAATATTTTTCCGCTCTTTTTCATTCATAGCGGAGTAGTTATCATTACCATAATAGACCTCACCACTATCTGGCGCAAACAAGCCAATCAGACATTTTACAAACACCGTTTTACCTGACCCACTCGTGCCTATAATAAGATTGGTTTTCCCTGCTTGAAATTCAGCACTTATTCCTTTTAATACTTCTTTATCGCCGAATTGTTTTTTAATATTGACAGCTCTAATCATAATAATAATTCTGCGATTATATAGTCAGCAATAATAATTGCTATGCTCCCTATTACTACACTGCGTGTACTGGCATCACCTATCGCTAATGCTCCTCCCTTGACATGGTATCCTTGATAGCAGGCTACTGAAGTGAGGATGAAGGAAAATACGATTGATTTAATAATCATAAGATTCACATTGAATGGCATGAAGAATGATAATAATCCACGGTCATATTCTTCGAATGGTATGCCCTTACCCATGGATGCAAACATCCCGCCATAGATACCCAAGAAAGCAGAAAATATTACTAGGAATGGCACGATAAACATAGCTGCAAAAATCTTTGGACCTATGAGGTAAGCCTTAGTATTCACACCCATTACTTCGAGGGCGTCAATCTGTTCGCTTATACGCATACTGCCTAATTCAGAGGAGATATTAGAACCCACTTTTCCCGCTAATATAAGACAAGAAAATGTAGGTCCCAACTCGATAATCATAGAGTCGCGAACTATGTATCCAATATAATATTTGGGTATCAAAGAAGATTGTAATTGATAAGCAAATTGCACTGCTGTTACAGCACCTATGAATAGGGATATAATGGCGATGATGGGAAAAGAACCAATGCCGATGCTCGTCATTTGACGCATGGTTTCTTTCCAATACATTGAAAATTTTTCAGGACGTCCAAAACATCCTTTAAGCATCAGCACATAGCGACCTATATGGAATAAAGGCGTGAGTAGTTGCATAAATCGTGGGCTAAATTATATGAATTTTATCAAACCTGAATTTTTAGAACGAAAATCCTTAGTTTTGCAGGATGATAGCAGTAATAACGGGCGCTACCAAAGGGATCGGTCACGCCATTGCCAAACAATTTGCCTCTAAAAAATTTGATCTAGTAATCACTTCGAGAAGTCAGTCTGATCTTGATAAGTTAAAGGATGAATGGCAGACTCAATACGAAATTAATATACACGCATTAGCCTCCGATCTTTCTATAGCTCGTGAGGTAAGCCAATTTGGCGATTTTGCCCTGCTAGCAGGCTCACCAGCGGTGTTGGTGAACAATGCTGGCGTATTCCTGCCAGGCAATATACACGATGAAGCAGCAGATACATTTAGCACTTTAATGAATACGAATGTGGCGAGTGCCTATCACCTTACTAGGGCATTGCTGCCCAGTATGATGACACAAAAAAATGGACACATATTCAATGTATGCAGTACCGCAAGTATTAAGGCATATACACAAGGAGGGTCTTACTGTATCTCTAAGTTCGCACTGCTGGGATTCAGCAAGGTATTGCGCGAGGAACTCATGCCACACAATATAGGAGTCACTGCCTTAATGCCAGGTGCCACACTCACCGATTCATGGAAAGGAACCGAATTGCCAAACGAAAGATTTATGAATCCCGATGATATAGGTCAATTAGTATGGGATGTGTATGCCTTATCCAAGCGTACAGTAGTGGAAGAGATTATCTTGCGACCCATGCTCGGTGATCTATAAGAAAAATACACCATTTAATAAATTATCTCTAGTAAGCTATCAACAATAATATTGTGGAAAGGTTAGCCCTATTTATATTTAGTGCTTGCTCAATAACTGCACAATCTTTTAAACCAAAGGATTATAGAATATGCAAGTGCAAAAGAAATGCACAATAAATTTTGCTCTTAAGCAAAAAAGCTTGCATTATAAATATGAAATGTTTGGGGTCAGGCATATGGGCTTGGCTTCGAAGTTGCGTGAGGACACGCAACTTAGCACTACAATAATATTGTGGAAAGGTTAGCCCTATTTATATTTAGTGCTTGCTCAATAAC
>CAYZQX010000266.1:6091-6298 GCA_964480615.1 uncultured Chitinophagales bacterium
TGCACAATCTTTTAAACCAAAGGATTATGGAATATGCAAGTGCAAAAGAAATGCATAATAAATTTTGCTTCTTAGTAATAAAGCTTGCATTGTAGGTATAAAATGTTTGGGGTCAGGCATATGGGCTTGGCTTCGAAGTTGCGTGAGGACAAGCAACTTAGCACTAGGTATTGAGTGAAGACAAGCAACTTTGAATACAAATATAAC
>CAYZQX010000267.1:0-6243 GCA_964480615.1 uncultured Chitinophagales bacterium
GTTCTGTGAGAGGCTTGCGGGTGAGATTCCCGCTTGCCTACTCGGTCAAATACAAAAAAGACATATAACTTATTACAAAAGAAACCTATTGCAAGTAAGAATTAATTTAGTAATAGAATTACGAGTAGTTTGTTATGAATTTATAATACGCTAACCTATAGTTGATGTACAATATTTACGTATAGAATGACACAGTTACCTGGTATATTCAGTGACAAGAGGCTTCGAATGAGAGAATAGAAATAATATGTAATTTGATGCGATATAATAGCTAAAGAAAAAATTCATTCCATATAGTCCTATTAGCGCGCTTATACATAACCTACTGCAAGAAGTTGTTAAGTTCACTTCCTTATTATATTTCGTACCTTTGTGTCCCAAAAAGTCCACGTGCCTAAAGACAGCTCTATTCGTTCGGTCCTTATCATAGGATCAGGTCCTATAATAATCGGTCAAGCTTGTGAATTCGACTATTCTGGTTCACAGGCTGCTCGCTCACTCAGGGAAGAGGGCATCGAAGTAAGTTTGATCAATTCCAATCCAGCTACAATCATGACCGATCAGGTCACTGCTGACCACATCTATCTATGGCCATTGACCATCGATAGCCTCGAAAAAATATTGAAAGAAAGACATATTGATGCGGTATTGCCCACGATGGGTGGACAAACAGCGTTAAACCTATGTAAGGAGGCTGAAGAGCTGGGTCTATGGGAAGATTATGAGGTGAGGTTAATAGGCGTGGATGTGGCAGCTATCGAAAAAACTGAAAATAGGGAAGAATTCAGAAAACTGATGGTAGAGCTAGGTGTAGGAGTCGCCCCTTCATTTATAGCTAATTCCATGCTGGAGGGCAAGGAGGCCGCACAGGAATTAGGCTATCCATTAGTCATACGCCCTTCCTATACACTTGGCGGCAGTGGAGGCGGATTTGTACACAGCAAGGATCAACTGGAAGAAGCCCTACAGCGAGGATTGAGCGCTTCTCCTACCCATGAAGTGCTGGTGGAAAAAGCAGTGCTTGGGTGGAAAGAGTATGAGTTGGAACTGCTCCGTGACCAGGGGGATAATGTCGTTATTATATGCACCGTGGAGAATCTCGATCCTATGGGTATTCATACAGGTGACAGTATAACAGTAGCCCCAGCAATGACACTCAGTGATACGGCATTTCAGCGGATGCGCAATATGTCAATAGCTATGATGCGCGCCTTAGGCAATTTTGCTGGAGGATGCAATGTGCAGTTTGCAATGAATCCTGAAAATGAAGAGATCATTGCGGTGGAGGTGAATCCACGTGTTTCGAGATCTTCAGCATTAGCAAGCAAAGCGACGGGCTATCCCATCGCTAAGATAGCTGCCAAGCTAGCCATAGGTTATCATCTCGACGAGCTGAGTAATCAAATTACTGGTACGACCTCCGCTTATTTTGAACCATCGCTTGATTACGTAGTTACTAAGGTTCCAAGATGGAACTTTAATAAATTTCCTGGCTGTGATAAAACATTAGGCCTACAGATGAAAAGTGTGGGGGAGGTGATGGCAATAGGTCGCAGCTTTAAAGAGAGCATTCAAAAAGCTTGTCAATCCTTAGAAACTAATCATACGGGTCTGGGGGCTGATGGTGAGCACTGGCATAAGACCGAGGAGATACTCAAGAGATTAGAAGTGCCTACCTGGGATCGTATATGGCGTATCAAAGATGCACTTTCACAAGGCGTTCCTATAAGCAAGGTTCACCAACTCACTCGCATTGACAAGTGGTATCTCACACAGATAAAAGAGCTGGTTCAAGTCGAGAAAGAAGCAGCTAGGTACAACATCCACAATATACCTGTGGATATGATGAGGACACTCAAAAAAGATGGGTATAGCGATCTACAAATAGCCTATATACTGGGCAATACCGATGAGGATGAAGTGTATGCTAAACGCGTACAAATGGGTATAACTAGGAAATACAAAATGGTTGATACTTGTGCCGCTGAGTTTGAAGCCAAAACACCCTATTTCTATAGCTCCTTTGACGAAGAAAACGAAAGCATAGCATCCAATAAAAAGAAGATAATCGTCCTAGGTGCAGGGCCTAATAGAATAGGACAGGGAATAGAATTCGATTACTGCTGCGTGCACGGGGTATTGGCGCTAAAAGAAGCGGGTTATGAGGCTATAATGATTAATTGTAACCCAGAGACGGTATCTACTGATTTTGATATTAGCGATAAACTCTATTTTGAGCCTGTTTTTTGGGAACATATAAGGGAAATTATAGAGTTGGAAAAGCCACATGGGGTGATCGTACAGCTAGGTGGGCAAACGGCATTAAAACTGGCAAAGAAGTTTCATGAACACGGCATTCCGATCATCGGCACATCCTATGAAAACATGGACATTGCGGAGGATCGTGGTCAGTTTTCTGAGCTACTCAAACGAGAATCCATACCTTTTCCACATTTTGGTGTAGCCTTGAATGCTGATGAGGCAATTCAAGTGGCGAAGACAGTAGGCTATCCCATCTTGGTTCGACCATCCTATGTCCTAGGTGGTCAAAGAATGAAAATAGTAATCAATGATGAAGAGCTTGAAAAACACGTTATAAAACTTTTAAAGGACTTGCCTGATAATCGTATCCTGTTAGATCATTTTTTAGATAGGGCTGAAGAAGCTGAAGTAGATGCCTTATGCGATGGAGAAGATGTGCATATAATGGGTCTTATGGAGCACATAGAGCCGGCAGGGATACACAGCGGGGATAGCAATGCAGTATTGCCTTCCTTTAGTTTTTCACAGCATGTTATAGACCAAATGGAGCGATACGCCAAACAAATTGCATTAGCGCTTAAAGTTAAAGGATTGATAAATATACAGTTTGCTGTAAAAGATGAAAAGGTCTATGTAATAGAGGCCAATCCAAGAGCCTCACGCACCACGCCATTTATATGCAAAGCCTATCAAATTCCTTACTTGAATATGGCTACTAAATTAATGATAGGTGCTAATAAGCTAACAGACTTTAGCATTGATAAAAAATTGCAAGGATATGCGATAAAATTGCCTGTTTTTAGCTTTAATAAATTCCCTGGTGTGAGCAAGGAGCTAGGGCCTGAAATGAAGAGTACAGGGGAAGAAATATTATTTATTAAACACCTCAAAGATCCTGCTTTTCGCAAGCTGAGAGCTGAGAAAAGTATGTTCCTGAGCAGGTAGTGAAAGAAGCAAATACCTGACTACAAGAAAACATCTATTTAATTTGGGTAAACTTTAGAGAGGGCTTGCTCAATAACTCCGAAATCTTTTATAATAAAAGATTATAGAATATGCAAGTGCACATAAAGTGCACAAGAATTGCTGTTTTTTCGTAGAAAAGATTGCATCATATATATGATATATTGTCTCTTACATTGCGCGCTCTCAAGTTGTATTTCGATAAGGATCGACGTGAGCAATCAAGCGATAGCGCAGGTTCTTGCTGCCTATAAAAAATAAAAATTAGCAAGCAGCCTAGACCTGCAAGGCATCGCTATAATTGTATTATTCTAGTATTAAATAAGCCCAGTTAAAACAATATTGACTGCCCCTCCGATGGGTTCTAGTAAGGTGAAAATTAATGATAAGAACGACAATAAATTAACCAATAAAAGGGGCATATTTTTTTTACTAATCCATTTGGATTTATGCACTAAAAAGGCTATCTTTGCAGACTAAAAAATTATTGATAATCAATCAATTATGAATCAAGAGCCAAATAAAAATCAGAATTATGGTGCCGATAGTATTCAGGTACTCGAAGGGTTAGAAGCGGTACGCAAGCGCCCGGCGATGTATATAGGTGATATCAGCTTCAAAGGGCTACATCATTTGGTATATGAGGTGGTAGATAATTCGATTGATGAAGCACTCGCTGGATATTGCAAAAACATATTTGTGACCATACATGAGAATAATTCGATAACTGTACAAGATGATGGTCGTGGTATTCCTGTGGAGATGCATAAAAAAGAGAAGAGATCGGCATTAGAGGTTGTAATGACCGTCTTGCATGCTGGTGGTAAGTTCGATAAGGATTCCTATAAGGTATCAGGAGGATTGCATGGTGTGGGGGTATCCTGTGTGAATGCATTGAGTAGTCAGTTATCAGTTATAGTGGAGCGCGATGGGAAGAAGTATCAGCAGGAATATGAAAAAGGCAAGCCGATGTACTCGGTTAAGGAGATAGGAAATAGCGAAAGAAGAGGTACGACTGTTACTTTCTTGCCTGACAATACCATCTTTACAGTGGATGTGTACAATTTCGACACCTTGGCCGCTAGATTGCGCGAATTAGCCTATCTGAATAGAGGAATTAGCCTAACCATAACAGATGAGCGTGAAAAAGACGATGATGGAAATTTCATCTCAAAAAATTTCTATTCACAAGGCGGACTAATTGAGTTTGTAAAGTATCTTGATGAAAACCGAAATGCGATTATTCCCAATCCAATGTATATGGAGGGCAATAATGAGATGGTCTCAGTTGAGATTGCATTGCAGTACAATGATTCTTACAATGAGAATATACACTCCTACGTCAATAATATTAATACGATTGAGGGAGGAACCCACGTAGCTGGTTTTCGCCGTGCCATAACCCGTGTATTCAAGAACTATGGAGAGAAAAACAATTTCTTTTCCAAGTTGAAATTTCAAATAACGGGAGAAGATTTTCGAGAAGGTCTTACAGCCCTGATATCCGTTAAAGTGCCTGAGCCTCAATTCGAGGGACAGACTAAGACCAAGCTCGGCAATAGCGAAGTTACAGGGATAGTAGAAACGATATGTGCGGAAGCCCTTGTCAATTACCTTGAAGAGCATCCCAGCGAAGCCCGCATGCTGATGGAGAAAGTTTCCCTAGCAGCTACAGCGAGACATGCCGCTCTAAAGGCCAGAGAGCTAGTACAGCGCAAAGGAGCGCTAACCAGTGGTGGATTGCCAGGAAAACTATCCGATTGCTCTAATCGCGATCCTAAAGCTTGCGAGCTATACCTCGTGGAAGGGGACTCAGCGGGAGGTACTGCCAAGCAGGGAAGGGATCGCACCTTCCAAGCCATATTGCCACTGAGAGGTAAAATTCTCAATGTGGAAAAAGCGATGGAATACAAGATGTATGAAAATGAGGAGATTAAAAATATTTTTACAGCCTTAGGGGTATTTATCCAAGAAGACAAAACCCTGAATATGGACAAGCTCAGGTATCATAAAGTAGTAATTATGTGTGATGCTGACGTGGATGGATCACATATTAGCACATTGATACTCACCTTCTTTTATCGCCAAATGAAAGGACTTATAGAAAATGGTTATGTATATGTGGCACAGCCACCCCTCTATAGAGTTTACAAGGGCAAGGATTCACAATACTGCTGGAACGATAAAGAGAGAGACGAAGCGAGTCTTAGAATAGGAAAAGGTGAAGGAGATACGGGTGTTAAGGTACAGCGATACAAGGGTCTTGGAGAGATGAATGCAGAGCAGCTATGGGAAACCACGATGAACCCTAAATTCCGTTCCTTGCGCCAAATCACAATTGATAGCGCAGTGGAGGCGGATCACACTTTCTCAATCCTAATGGGTGATGAAGTACCACCACGTCGTGAATTTATTGAGACCCATGCAAAATATGCGAATATTGATATATAGTTTGCCAGATCACATCAAGATGTCGATCTATGAACTAAATAATAGCACCGCCCTATTCTAAAATTTCAGACTCTAATAGGAGTAGAATTAGGGTTGGTTGTATTAATAAATAGGGCTTGCTAAATAACTCATAATTATGCGATTATGGCGATGCCTGCGGCCCGGGCTATCTGCTACAAGTCCTCGCTCGTGCCTCGCTGTGGGCTTTTCGCGGCTATCCCTATCGCAAATACAACTTGATGGAGCACCATGTAAGAAACGACATTGCCTTTATTTGATGCAAGCTTTTTTGTTGAAATCCATAAAATTGTGTCGATATCCTTTGCACTTTCAATTTCAAAAATCCTTTATAATAAAAGCATCCCGCGTTATTTAGCAAGCTCTAACTAACTAGGTGTTTTTTTGATGATTAAATGGCTATGTTGGACTTAGGATTAGTATAGAATTAGTGCACCGCAGTGAGCAATCAAGCGAAAGCAAAGATTCTTGCTTGTCATTGAAAATAGACTATTCGTATCCCCCTAAATTGCTACATATTGACAATGTCTTTACCAAAGTTTACTTTGG
>CAYZQX010000268.1:0-6240 GCA_964480615.1 uncultured Chitinophagales bacterium
AAAACTTGGTTTGTCACTTTGTTATAAGTGAAGGTAAAGGGTAATGGACCAGCATATCTTCTTGCCTCTTTCCAATCAGCAAATGGTGAATTTACAGGTAGTGGTATCTCTGCTTCCGTGTTGTCTAGGGTGAGACTAAAATTAGATTTATTTGATAATATTTCTATTGTTTTATCTTTTGTATTTTTTTGTATGTCTGTCGTTGTGTAATTATAGTTAGTAAAAATATTGCCCATTATTTCCATTTTCTTTTTATCGGTTTCTGATTTTAATATATACAAACCTCTTAAATTCTTTCCTGCCTTGTTTAAGTATCGAACAAATACTCGATAGCCGATGAGAAAAAAGTCGTTGCCCATAAATTTAGGAAAACCTTTGGGTCTTAAATCTTTTGTTTGAACCATAGCAATAGCGATAAAAGCCCATTTATCTTGAAAGGTATCGAGTTTTAAACATTCAGGTATGAGATTTGCGATTTGTTCTGTTGTAACTGCAAAAGTTAAGACAGTTGAAGATTCAAAAAACGCTTCAACTGCAAATGGGTGATTTTTTAAGAAGGATTGCATATCAGACAGGTTTAGCTTGTTTGTTGTTTAGGTAGAATTCATTTAAGTAAATTATTACTATGAAGATTAACGCAAATAATGAATTAATCTTCCCCCAAAGTAGAAGGTCTGGCACAAGAACAAACTCGAGTATATTCATTGCGGCTACTATTAGAATTTGCGAAATTGCATTAAGGCGTGGTTTTATTTTACTTAAAATCCAAATTGCCATCAATAGCTCTGAAAATCCAATTAGTACGGTTATCAATCTAGCATTTTCATGTCCTAATATTTTTGAAACGATTTCTTGATGTCTTGGGACATAATTTAAGACTTTACAATATAATCCATTCACAATCCAAACAATAGCTATGAAATAGATTGTAATTTTATAAGCATATATTTTAGTTCGGTTTGTCAATGCATTTTCATTATTTTTCTATTTATATATATATTCTATTCATTGCTTGACTTCGAGTAACAGCATTTGTTTCAATCCTCTGTTTAGTTATTTATTTGGGGTTTAACTTTCTTAATGGTGACTACCAATTTTTATAAAATGCTAGCTTTTTTCTAATATCCCCACCTTTTTTTTGTGACACAAATATACTAAAGTTTTTCGGTTTCATCTTCCTAATTATTGCAATTGTTCTTAGCTTTTTTTTAAGAATTTATGGTAATGCGATAGGACTTATTTTGGCTTGTTGTTCGCGATAGGGATTGTAAGGGTTTAGTACTGTGCTGGCTGGCTGAAGGCCGCTATGGGTGGGTGGGTGTGGATTAAGATGCTGTCAGCCAGCCAGCACAGTACCGAAGCGTCAGCGTAGCCCTGAAAAGCCCGGGCCGCAGGCATCGCCATAATTTCCTAACTTTATTTTGTTGAAAATGTCCTGAGCAAGTACATGAAATTATTGTTGAATAAGGATTTAGTTGCTCAATCAAAAATTGGCATTTTAGGATAAGATCGGCAATTTGATTCAGCTAAAAATTTTTAGCAAAAAACCTCCTTATTGGAAGGGTAGGGGGGAATATTCTTTGTATCTGAATTGGCTTGTTGTATATGCCAGTACTTTTGTTATTCGGTGATCTTTATCTGATACATTTGTTTTTATGCCGAGTGCCTCCGATTGTTATTGATAGTGAGTTACTAGAATCTGCGCTGCTAGCATCAGCATTCTTCAGTTCGGTGTAAATGTATAAAAAGTTTGTTAGGATAAGAATTGTATATGCTACATAGGCAATTGCCTAAATGCAGATTTGTGGCAAAAAACCTTCTGCTAAAATATTGGATATATAATAATTGAAATTGTACCAGTGGAATAATTGTATGCCTGTATAAGACTATACACCTATGGCAGTACCCAAAATATAAATGGGATTCAGATAGCAGTTTTAAGCCCCAAGGCGGTCATGCTGTGAATAATCACTAGTAACCGCACGTATATTGTGGGGCAACCCAGCTAAAAATTAATGATGATGTTCTGAAACTTCGGCGGTATGATGCCCACCAACTCTCTTGCGAGGCTTATTGATGATTGCCAATGCTGTAATAACAGCAATAGTCCCAGGTAACACAATTCCTAAAAAGAAGAAAGCCATAAATTGGTTTTTGCCGCAAAATTAATATATTCATTGTTAATATTTCCAAAAAAAGACGTTAAAATCATTAATATTTTGTCCTTGGGATATTTTATAAAAATTATTGACCAAAAAAAACGAAATTTGCAAAAAATTACCTAACAATGTCAGATAAAAAAGACGGCCAAAACGGTCTAAATATCGAGCTTACCGAGGAAGTAGCAGAGGGGATATACTCCAATCTCGCCATTATATCTCATTCAAATTCGGAATTTGTAGTGGATTTTATAAAGATGATGCCCGGTATTCCTAAAGCAAAAGTGAAAGCGCGTATCCTCCTTACACCTCAGCATGCTAAGCGATTATTAAAAGCATTAACGGATAATGTGAAAAAATTTGAAGCACAAAATGGGGTTATTAAAGATACTGATAATGGTATTAATGTGCCACCGATGAACTTTGGCGGCCCTCCTGCTCAGGCCTAGTATCTTCTTACTCCCCACTTCAAACTCAACTTACTTGTTATTATAGCGTCTATTAGATGAATTTTATTTATCCATCCTTTCTGTGGGCATTAGCTGCTCTAGCCATACCAATCATCATACATCTCTTTCACTTTAGGAGATTTAAAAAGATATACTTTTCAAATGTAAAATTTCTTCAGGAGATCAAGGAGGAGACAGCCTCAAGATCTAATCTAAAGCACTTGCTTGTTCTATTAGCGCGATTGCTGGCACTGGCATTTTTAGTACTCGCATTCGCACAGCCTTTCATCGCTAAAAATGAACAGACCATCGTGAAAGGCAAAAGGGCAATAAGTATCTTTATCGACAATTCATTTAGTATGAATGCCCGCAATCAAGAAGTATCACTCTTAGAAATGGCAAAAGCCAAGGCCAGAGAAGTTGCCAAAGCATATAGTCCCGAAGACCGATACCAGCTGATAACCCAAGACCTAGAAGGACGACACCAGCGGCTCGTGAGCCGTGATGAAGTCCTAGCATACATCGATGAAGTCAAGGAGTCGAATCAATCTCACAATCTTACCGAGATACAACAAAGACAAAAACAAGTGCTAGCTGAAAATTCAGCAGAACAAAAAACCTGTGTGTATATCAGTGATTTTCAACAAAATCTATTGCCATGGCAGAATGATAGTTCATTAGCTTATTATTTCGTTCCTATACAGGCATACGATCAAAAAAATCTGTTTATAGACTCCGTATGGATGGACTCCCCTGTGCCACTGCTAAATGAAACCAATAAGCTGGTATTTAGACTAGTGAACGCTGGCCCTGAAACCAATGAAAATGCACAGCTTACCCTCAAGATCAATAATGAAACCAAGGCAGTAAAGGAACTCAAATTAGAACCCAATTCAGCCATCACTGATACAGTAGGCTTTACCATAGCACAAGGAGGATGGAATCAAGGAGAGCTCAGTATTACTGATTACCCGATAGACTTTGATGATCATTTTTATTTTAGCTTTCATATTGAAGATCAGAGTCAGGTCTTATGTATTAACTCAGGTGCGAACAACACCTACTTAGACTTGCTCTATAAAAATATGCCCGATCAAAAACTTGTACAACAAGGAGCTGGACAAGTCAATTACAATGAGCTGAATGAACATAAACTAATTATACTTACTCAGCTACCTGAGATTTCCTCAGGATTGAGTTTTGAACTTAAAAAATTTATTGAAGAGGGCGGATCTTTATTGATATTTCCATCGGAAAACATCAATATAAATTCCTATAATAATTTCTTAAAATCAATAGGTGTTAATACCATTGAAAAATTAGAAACTGGTATTAATCCAATAGGCAATATTAATCCCAATCATCCACTGTTCAAAGGTGTATTTCAAAAGGTCCCAAAAAATCTCGACTTGCCTACTGCCAAGAAAAGTTTTCTTATGACACGCTATGCAAAGACAGGTGAGGAACAATTGATGCAGTATAAAAATGGCAATAGCTTTATAAGTACCTATAAGATTGGACAAGGTCAACTTATTTTTTGTACTGCTCCCCTTGATAAGGAATCCAGTGATTTCGCGACTCATCCGCTTTTTGCACCATTTATACACAAGGTTACAATCTCAGCAGGCACTGTTCCATTTCACAGCTATTTTATAGGTTCGCAAAACAATATTGAAGCCAAGGTTAATGTAGAAGGTGCTGAGAATGTATTGAGGCTAAGCGGGGATAAAGGCGAATTTATTCCAGGGCAAAGACTTGTAGGAAATCAATTGTCGCTGAATATTAATAATGGAATTAAAGAAGCAGGTCTGTACAATCTAATGCAAGGAACTACGAATAAAGTAGCTGCATTTGGTTTTAACTATGGCCGTAAAGAGTCCGATATGAAGTTCTTAGATAAGGAGGCCATCATACAAAATTTTAAAGCACCTAATGCACAGATTATTGAAAATGTAAATCAAGATCTCAAATCTGTGGTATCAGAGTTAGACAAAGGTATTCCATTGTGGAAATGGTGCATTGTTTTATGTTTGGTTTTCTTAGCAATGGAAATATTATTATTGCGCTTATGGAAATCTTGATTTTATGAATATTTGCCTGGCTAATGCGTTAATTATTGATCCCTCAAGTGGGTTACATCTTCGTAGAGCTAATGTCTTTATTGAAGAGGGCATTATTAAATCTATAACTGATAGGCCACCTACTTCTGGTATCACTACCATAGAATCCAATAACTTATGTGTATCACCGGGGTGGATGGATATGTACGCCGATCTGGGGTATCCTGGTGGTGAACACCGCGAAACTTTGCGGTCAGGGACAAGGGCAGCAGCAGCAGGCGGATTCACCGCATTAGGTATTAATCCAGCTACTAAACCCATTATAGACCACCACAGCCTCGTCGCACAACTGGCGAGCTACAATGCCGAAATGCCTGTAGAGTTATTTCCTATAGGCGCGGTAAATCCCAAGTTTAATCAATCCGATCTGGCCGATATGATGGATATGCACACACACGGTGCCATCGCCTTTTCTAATGGCTATAATCCCATAAGCGATTCGGGTGTATTGTATCGAGCTATGCTATACAACAAACCTTGGAATGGATTAATCATTGATATGCCTGATGATCAAGCACTGAGTATGGGTGGACAAATTAATGAAGGGGTAGTCAATGTGGAATTAGGGCTTAAAGGAAAACCGGCCATTGCCGAAGAATTATTTGTAAGACGAGATGCGGAGATAGCAGCCTATTCAATGGGTCGCATCCATCTTATTCAAGTGTCCTGTGCTAATTCTTTAGCGATCATAGAGCAATCAAAGCAAAAGAATAATCTGCTAACAGCATCAGTGTCACCCTACCATCTGATCTATACGGATGAAGATTGTAGAACATTTGACACCAATTATAAAACACAGCTGCCACTGCGCACAGCAAGCGATAGAGCAGCGCTGTGGAAAGGACTAGTAAATGGTACAATTGATGCCATAACCTCTTGTCATCAACCGCAAGACATCGACTCGAAAAATTGTGAATTCGATGAAGCTGCGCCTGGTATGAATCTCATGGAGATTGTATTCCCATTATTGAATACATTTAGCAATGGATCTAATACCATTGAGTTACATCAATGGGTCGAGTGGTTATGTATGAATCCTAGAAAAATAGTTGGCCTGCCCATCCCAAAAATTGAAGAAGGTGCGATGGCTAATATCACCCTATTTGATCCTGAAAGACAATGGGAATTTAATAGGAATAATATGAAAAGTATTTCCAGAAATTGTCCAATTGAAAAAACAATTTTTAAGGGTAAAATAATTGGCACTGTGCTTGGAAATAAAGTGAATATTGAAGCATAATAATTGAATAACAAAATTTATTTATTAGCATTTCCACCTGATCAATTCGTTAGTAGCCAACTAATTATTAGCAAAGTACCAATATGTAAATCTATGCGTTTCCCAATCCTATATAGATCTATTGTATAAGAGGATTGATGGATGAATAGCCCATAAATACAGCTATTTCAAGGTTCTATTGTGTTGGTTAGGATTCGATAAGGCAATACCCGGTATGGCTATTGTAATCCAATTCACAAGCCAGTGTATGTTAAAATTAAATTTTAAAATAC
>CAYZQX010000269.1:0-6224 GCA_964480615.1 uncultured Chitinophagales bacterium
CAAAAAATGAGGAATTCGTTCAACACTTTGGAGGTTTTGATTTTGTAATTTTTCTTCTTCAATAAATTTTAAAATACTTGAAGCTATTTCCATAGGATCCCCATTGGAATAATCAAATTTTTGGAGTAAAAGGTCTTTTCTTTTTTCGATTAAATCGAGGTAGAGCTTATCATAATAGTGTATCAGTAGTATTTCAGCAACCTGTTTATAATCTTTATTTGATAAGGCCTTACGACAGTTATTTGTATTTAGTCCTCCTAATTTTTTGCTTATTTTATGGATTGATTCGGCGAGGAGATCATCACCACTATGAGCATATTCATCAATTAGTATTTTTATTCTTTCTTCATCAGGTATTGTGATAAAAATTATTTTCCCCTTGCGTATTTCGTTAAAAAGTTGGTCGGGGATTTTAATAGACCCAATATTTCTACTCTCGTCTTCAATCCAAATTATATCTGATCTATTTAGCTGACGGAAATCGTAATATATTTGGTTTTCAAATTGTTCATTAGTAGGTTGTTTAGGCTCATTGATAGAACCAAATGCAGACCCTTTGTGGCAGGCAAGTTTTTCGAGATCGAGAATCTGCGCACCTTTTTGCGATAAGGCCTGGAGTATCCTTGTTTTACCTGATCCAGTTTTTCCGCTTATCAATACTTTGTAAAAAGGTATTTCAAAACTGCTGAGTACCTCGGTTCTAAAAGATTTATAACCCCCTTCCAGTACATATATATTTTCAATACCTGCGGTATTCAGTAGCCAAGCTACTGAGCCTGACCGCATTCCACCACGCCAGCAGTGTAATGCTATACTGTTATTCTTACTATGAGCAATTGATTCCTTGGCAATACTATTCATTTTAGGACCTACGAGTTCCAGTCCTCTTAGGATCGCTGCCTGCTTGCTCACCTGCTTATAGATCGTGCCTATCTCGACTCTTTCTTCATTGCTAAATAAAGGCATATTAATAGCATTAGGAATATGCCCTTGGGCGTATTCAGCGGGCGTACGGGTATCCAATATTGTAACGCCCTGATCAGCAATGTGCAAGAAGTCTTTTATATTGAGCTTGGTAATCAAAAAAAAATAATTTGTGCAGCTAATTAATTATTGCTAACCATAGCTACTGGTTATAATAGGATGGATATATTCGATGATATTATGAACTGATATACAAGGGGTAAATCCGCTAGAATCAGTTATTACATAATCACAATAATCGCAGGCCTTGTTTATAATGATTAGGAAATGTAGAATTTATCTTTGTCATTCAAATAATTTTGCGAGATCGATGCAGGTCTAAATCTTTCTCCGTGTGTAGTGGCTAATTGGTTCATTTCATTGACCCAATTTTGCATACCGTATTCATCTAAGAACCTAAAGGGGCCACCTCTAAAAGGCGGGAATCCTAGACCAAAGATAGCACCTATATCTCCATCCATCGGATTATCGATTATGCCTTCTTGCAAACACAATAAAGCCTCATTAACCATCATATAGGCAATTCTTTTTGCTAAGTCTTGTTCATCCATAGACTTTCGAGTAGGGCCGCCAAAATAATTGTAAACTTCTTTATTAACTTTACCCTTGATCTTTTTACCATTGGCATCATACTGGTAAAATCCTTTTTTGTTTTTTCTGCCTGCATAACCATCTTTTGACATTTCTAAGAGTTTAGTACTCGCCTTCACATCTTTTCGTGTAGCAATGAAATGTTTTATAAGTTCTCCGCCTATGACATGAGCGCCTACATCAATTCCTACTTCATCCATTAAGGTTACAGGACCTACCGGATAACCATATTGTTGAAGCGCTTTATCTATTTGTAATAGATCACCTCCTTCTTCTAGCACTAGCAAGGCTTCATTGAGCATAGGTGCTAATATGCGTGTGGTATAAAAACCGGGACCATCCTTCACCACAATACAAGTTTTGCCTTGACGAATACCTACATCGAGGCAAGTGCCGATTACCCATTCAGCGGTCTGCGCTGTTTTAATGATTTCCAGCAAGGGCATCTTGGGTACAGGCGAAAAATAATGCATGCCAATAATGTTTTCAGGTCGCTTGGATTTGGCGGCAATCGCTGTGATGGGTAAAGCAGAGGTATTACTTGCAAATATGCAGTTGTCAGCAGTGACGGACTCAACCTCATTCAATACTTTATGCTTAATCGCAAGGTCTTCAAATACAGCTTCAATTACCATAGGAATACGCTCGAACCCCCTATAATCCAATTGTGTATTAACCCTTGCCATCTGTTTTTCAGCTTCAAAACTAGAAATTGATTTTTTGCGAAGCTTTGATTTTATGTTGCCATATATAGCACTCAATCCATTGCTGATTGTAGATGGGTTGATGTCTTTTAAGAGCACATTCATATGGTTGTCAATACTTACTTCAGTAATGCCAGCACCCATGAATCCAGCTCCTAAAACGCCGATTGTATCAATAGGAACGATCAGGGATTCGTAAGGATTTTTTTTCTTCTCAGTCATCGCGAAAAACAAGTTGCGCAGTTGCTTGCTTTCTGGTGAAAGGATCAATTTTTCAAACTTGTTAACTTCATTTTCAAGCCCTTTATCCATTCCATTTTTCATACCATAGGCTACACAATCTATGATTTCATAAGGGGCCGGATAATTGCCATTGGTCATCTTGGTAACCATTTTTTTTGCTTGATTATATACCATATTTTTTAGTGGTCCTTCGATAATCTTGTCTTTTAATGATCTCTTGTCCTTTCGTACAAAATGGCCATTAATAATTTTATGACAGAGGTTAGAAGCTGCAATAATTAGTTTGGATTCATCGGTTATTTCATCAACTAATCCCATCCTCAAGGCTTGAGATGGATATATATTTTTGCCTGTAAGCATGATGTCCAATGCCTTTTGTATGCCCACTAAACGCGGTAATCGCTGGGTACCACCACCACCAGGCAAAAGCCCTAGTTTTACCTCTGGTAGAGCTAGTTTGGTATGCCCACTATTAGAACATACGCGTGCTTGACATGCAAGCGAAATTTCGACACCAGCACCATAGCAAGTACCATTGATAGCTGCTACAATCGGTTTTGAGGAGGCTGCCATCTTATTCAGTAAACTATGGCCACGCTTTGCTATGGGCAAAAAATCACCAGGCTTTTCGGCTTTAAATGACTTGATATCGGCTCCTGCTAAAAAGTCTTTTTTTGAACTGGCTAGTACTATGCCTTTTATCTTTGGATTATTTTCTAGCTCCTCGAATACTTGCATAAAAACATCGAATAAAACAGGCGATATGATGTTCTGTTTTTCACCTTGATTATCCATCCATACAATCGCTAGTGGTTCTATTATCTCAACTTTAAAAAATTTACTTATATCCATTTTATTCAACTATTGAATCCAAAATTACAATAATTATTTTAGGCTCACCCATTAGCCATTGTAAGAGCATTAATGGTAAACAAAATTTCATTTCCCTTATTGACTTTTTTGTTTACTATAAAGTAGGACTGTAAGCAAGTTGCTTGGATTATTATTAGTTTGGATACAAAATTTTTTTAGGCGATGTTATAGGCCTGGGTTGCTTGCGAATTATTTATTTTTTGTCGGCAGCAAGAATCTTCATTTAGGCTTGTATTTTTTGGGGCTAAGCTGTGCTGCGGTACAAGGATGGCTGGTTATAGGATTCTTTGATTTACGAAAAACAGCAGGAATCCACCATCATTGTACTAAACCCATTTGATAACTAAGACAGGCTCAAAAAGAACCAATTACTGTACCACACGGTGGAGAAAAACTGTATAGATTTTGAGGTGAATTCCCTAATGTAAAATACTATTCTAAATAGGGCTTGCTAAATAACTCATAAGTATGCGATTATGGCGATGCCTGCGGCCCGGGCTATACAGGGCTACGCTAACGCTCCGGTACTGGACTGGCAGGTTATGAGACATTACTTTATCCACTAGCAATCCGAACCTGCCAGCCCAGTACAAACCCTTCCTATCCCTATCGCTAAAACAACTAGAAGGAGCACTGTGTAAGAGACGATATTTCATATTTATGATGCAAGCTTTTTTCTAAAATGCAGCAATTCTAGTGCATTTCATTGGCACTTTCATATTCTATAAATTTTACTATAAAAGATTATGGAGTTATTGAGCAAGCCCTAAATACTGATAATAGTTTACAATGAGAATGCGGTATTAATGATTTTATTCATTCTGCATCTGCAATTCATTGAATTAGTAAATAACCTTTTCATCAATTAATATCCGCTTATCCTAAGTCATTAAAATTATCTAGTGTACTTTTCTAGTATCTTGTATAGCTATCTAATAATTTATTTTTTATAAGTATTCACTAACCCAATTAAGTTAGGTGCTTTAAATTATACAGAAGACTCATTAGAAGCATCAATGGAACATAGATTATCTTTACCCACCCTTTTCTTATGATGAATGTAGAACGCCAGCTTCCTAAATATTTTTCACCTGATACCATTCCTTATTTTCGAGGGGATTGGGAGGCATTTGCACACGCTATTTTTGGTGTATCTTATCGAGCGGCTAATAAAAACATACAGAAAGCCTTGAATCTTGATCATCAGCAGTATCGACCTGTGGAATGGTGTAATACTGGCTATTATTTAGGTGAACAAGAATCCGTCACTTGGGATCCTTTTTTTCAAGCAGGTGCATATTATGTGCAGGATCCCAGCACACTTTTCCTATCCCATATACTAAGACAAATTATTCAAGCCGATAGGGATTATACAGTACTTGATATGTGTGCTGCTCCAGGTGGCAAAACTACACAGTTGCTCAACAGTTTTTCAAGTGACTCGTTAATAGTAGCTAATGAACTAATGAAAAATAGATATTCGGTCCTCAAGCAAAATATAATTAAGTGGTCCTGCCCAAATATATTATTGAGTAGTTCAAGCCCTGAAAACTTTGAGCGATTAGAAAATTATTTTGATGTGGTAGTGGTAGATGCCCCTTGCTCAGGTGAAGGGATGTTTGGCAAGAGCGTAGATGCGGTTCAGAATTGGTCACCGAGCTTAGTAAGGTCTAGTGCGGTAAAGCAAAAAGCAATACTAGCTAGTGCACATAAAACATTGAAACCAGGTGGATTACTGATATACAGCACCTGTACTTACAACCAAACTGAGAATACAGATATTGTTCAATCCATGATTACTGATTATGGATACCATTGCATCAATAATAATATCGAATTGCCGAATGACAACATTGTTGATTGTAAGGGATTGGGGTTTCAATTTTTTCCACATTTAGTCAATGGGGATGGATTTTTTATATCCGTTTTACAGAAGGATTTAGGACTAGAAAATAAGTTTATGGATAAGCGAGGAAAGGGTGGGGGTCTAAGAAATAATGCGAGTGATTGGTCTATCATGGATAAAGAATCTTATAAAGTGGTAGAATCTTTTTTGCCAAAAATAGCAATAACAGATTTACTAATGGATAAAGAAGGTAATGTGCGTTATTTTAATGGTGCTAGTCAATACGAATGGGTTGAAATAAAAAAAGGATTGTCCTTTATCGAAGCAGGCTTGTTAATAGGGAAAATCATTCGCAATCAATTTGTACCAGAACATCCATTAGCACTTAATCCACTAATTAGTACGTTTGAACCCGAATGGGAATTGTCAAAGAAAGAGGTGATCGAATTCCTACAAAAAAAGCAATTAGAAAATTTTCCTGATGCCCATGGATGGCATATTGTCAAACATGCACATTTAGGTCTAGGCTGGGCAAAACTATTGGGTAATCGATACAATAATTATATACCCAAAGAATGGAGAATTAGAGATGATGAGCAAGACATATAAATTTCTTGATTGTTTTTATTTATTGTTTGAATCCGCCTTGTTTGAAATTGAGGTTAAAGCTAAATAGACATCGGACACCAGACACTGGACACTGGATAATGGACGCTATACTTTAATTCGTAAGATATAGTGACATAAAATTAAAACACAAAACTCCTAAAGATTGTAATCGTTATTGTATTATCGAAAATCGTAAATCCAAAATCGTTTTATTGTAAATCGATATTGGAGGCTATAATAAAATCTCATTTGATAAAAATTCATTGTTGTAAATCGGGTATCATTAATCGTAAATCGCGCAGCTAGCGATAGGGATAGGAAGGGTTTGTACTGGGCTGGCAGGTTCGGATTGCTAGTGGATAAGGTAATGTCTT